>DRKK01000160.1 GCA_011051815.1 Sphingomonadales bacterium
GTACATTATCGCGCCCGGCCCGACAGCGATGCTTTTGAGCTGGACCGGATATTTCATTTTCCGGGGCGGGCACCTTATCGTTACCGCTCGACCATGTATCCAGTGGAAGGCCGGCAGGTGGCAGAGGTCATGCGGTTCGGCCTGTGTTGGCGAACGCTCTTTAGCTGGCGGGACGGCAAGGTTCGGATGGCGCACCGGGGTTATGGGTTTCGAATTTTTGGCCGAATTATCCCCTTCCCCATCGATTTCTTGTTTGGCTGGGCCTATGCCGAGGAAACGCCCATCAACGACCATGAGTTTTCAATGATGATGGAAATTATCCATCCCTGGACCGGAAAACAATATGGCTATAGCGGGCGGTTCAAAATCATCCAGAGGCGGGATAGCAAAAAATGAATTCTTGAATTAGAACATAGAAATTCGTAATAAAAGCATGTCGGTATCAGGAGAGAAAAACCCATGAGTATGGAACAGGAATTACGGGCGCGGGCTGAGGATAAATGTGAATTATGCGGCGCGCTGGAAAATTTGAACATATATGAAGTGCCGCCTGCATCAGACGGCAGTCTGGATCAGGTGGTTCTGACCTGTGATACTTGCCGGGATCAGATTGACAATCCGGATAAAACAGATGCCAACCATTGGCGGTGCCTGAACGACAGCATGTGGACACCTGTTCCGGCGGTTCAGGTGGTGGCCTGGCGTATGCTGGACCGTTTGCGCGGCGAAGGCTGGCCCCAGGATTTGCTGGATATGCTGTATCTGGAAGATGAGGTTCGGATTTGGGCTGAAAGCGGCGTGTCAGATGCCACGTATGAGGACGCCGAACCACATCTGGATAGTAATGGCGCGGCTTTACAGGCCGGGGATACGGTGACGCTGATCAAGGACCTGAATGTGAAGGGGGCGAATTTTACCGCCAAACGGGGCACCGCTGTACGCAATATTTCTCTGGTCCATGATAATCCGGAACAGATCGAAGGTCGGGTCAGCGGTCAACAGATCGTTATATTGACCAAGTTTGTTAAAAAATCCAGTTAGGGTATTACTTCAGGGCGGCTTTCAGTCTGTCCATGGCCATATGTAACTGATCCGGGGCGCGGCAGAAGCATAGCCGCAGGAATTTCTCGGACCCTTTGCCAAAGAAATGACCCGGCGCAAGACCAACGTTTGAGCTGGCCAAAATATCAAGGCAGGCCTGTTTGGAATCGGTCATGCCGTCAATTTCAAAAAAGGCATACATCCCGGCGACGGGCCGGCGGCGCAGGATAACGCGGGGAATTTCATCCAGCGCATCACAGACGATCTCCATACCGGTGCGGCAATAGTCTTTCATGAATTTGACGAATTCCTCGCCGTCGCGCAGGGCGGCGATACCGCCATATTGCAGATAGGTGGTGGTGCCGCTGGACGTATATTGCACCATCATGGCCATGGTTGCGGCCAGGGACGGCGGATGGACCATCCAGCCAAGGCGTGAGCCGGTCATGCTCCATGATTTGGAAAAACTGTTGACGATTAGAACCCGGTCTTCGGGCTCTGAAATATCAAGGAAGGAAGGCACCACATTCTGATCAAAGGCCATGCGGCAATAGACCTCATCAGAAATAATCCAGATTCCGGTTTTTCGGCCAAGCTCTAAAAGCTGTTTCTGTACGGCCACGGGCAAAATGGCGCCAGTGGGATTGCCGGGTGAGGCAAAGAAGATGGCCTTTGTGTGACTGTCACAGGCGGCGGCGACTTTGTCCACATCCAGGGCCCAGCCATCATCGGTGAGGTCCATGGCCACGGACCGGGTTTCGGCCCCGACGATCTGGACTATGCCAGTGATATTGGGCCAGACCGGGTCAATGATGACCACATTGTCGCCCTCGCCGGTGGTGAGCTGTATGGCCAGCATGATCGCGGGCATACCGCCAGAAGTCACGGTAATGCGCTCCGGCCCCACGGGTTTTTCATTCAGGCCGGTCAGGTAATCCGCCATGGCCCCACGAAATTCCGGGATGCCGTTTTGATGGCTGTAAAAAACCTTACCGTCCTGAATGGCTTGATAGATGGCGTCACCAATAAAGGCTGGGGTTTTAACATCCCCCTCGCCGAACCAGAGCGGGATAATTTCGTCATTGTCAAAGGCCCCTTTTGCCAGCGCGGCAATATTATCCAGCGAGATATTACGTATCTGCGGACGGGCACCCTCAAGGGCCAGATGATGTGTATGATCAGACATTTTATGCTCCTGCGGCCGTTTAATTTGCCGTAAATTCACGTGTTTTTTCCTGATATAAAGTCCGGTTGGCGGTTATATCATCGCTCAGGACCACCAGAAGGAATCCCTGTTCCTGCCGCCTTTTGGCCTGCGTCACATCCGGGGTAAAAATGCCACAGGGGACGTTTGCGGCATCGCATGTACGCTTAATTTTTCCAAAGGCCTGTTCCAGAGCGGGATCATCCTTTGTAAGCCCTAAAGACAGGCACAGGTCTCCGGTACCGATAAAAATCATATCCAGGCCCGGCGTTTCAATGATTTCCGCGATATTCTCAAGACCCGTGCGGGTTTCAATCATCAGGGCAACTGCCGTGGTTTTGCGGGCCATGTCCACATAGGCGGCAAAGTCCCGGATGGGCCGGACGCCGCCCGCAGAGCGCGTGCCTTCGGGCGGGTAATTGGTATATTGTACGGCATTCCGGGCTTGCTCTGCCGTTTCAATCAGGGGGACAATCACGCCTTCGGCCCCCGCATCCAAGGCGCCGCTGATATGAAACCGGTCACAATCGGCGACCCGGACCAGCGGGATAAGGCCAGTCTTGATTAGGCCAATCGCATTCTCAAGGGCCATCCGGTCCCACAAACCATGCTGCATGTCAAAGACAACCGCAAGGGGGGCCTGTGATGTTTCGCTGGTTTCTGCAATAAATTCCGCCAATGGAATGGAACCCAGGGACAGCCAAAAACAGCCAACAGGTTGCTTTTTGTCCAGCGCTTCTTTAAAGTACATTTTATTACTTCCTAATATATATACATATTCCTATCACATGCAATATCATATGTAAAAACATATATACCTTTTTGAGAGAGATTAATATATTTATTTTCAGGAAATATTATTGGCGCAATCCGGCCTCTGTCAGTAGCGGTAGAACATGATCACAAAAATAGGGTAATTCGTCTTTCGGATTGACGAAAGATAATGCCAAGCCGCCAAAGCCCAATTGGTTCAACCGGATCATTTCATCGGCGATTTGCCCGGGCGTGCCGATTAACGGATAGCTGCCCGCGCCCCCGGCAAAGCGTTTACGATACAAGTCGTAGGCCGCGGGATCATGGGAGCCGGACATCTTCTTTTTCATGGCCATATGCTGATCAACGGCGGCATTATCGGTTTGGGTTACAGCATAGCTTTCATAATAATCCTCGGCCTCTGTGGTTGTCGGGCGGCAAACCACATGGACCGGCGCAAACAGCTCGGCATTGCCGCTTGCCTTTTCGACCCGGGCGCGAAAATCGGCAATGGTGGCGGCGGCGTCTTCATGGGTGTTGAAGGTGGTGAAGATACAGTCGCATGAGGTGGCGGCAAAATCCCGCCCGGGCGGTGAAAAGGCCGCCGATAATGTGACCGGAT
The DNA here is from genome assembly GCA_011051815.1 of Sphingomonadales bacterium. GTDB lineage: Bacteria > Pseudomonadota > Alphaproteobacteria > Sphingomonadales > Emcibacteraceae > Paremcibacter. The sequence continues at coordinate 3,621 of DRKK01000160.1, forward strand.
GGGGTTTTTGCACACTTCCTGGCGCGCCGCAGACGCCTTTTAAATCAAAGAAGTCCCCTTTGAAGTCAAAGGGGGCTTCGCCGGACAGGGTGCGTTTTAATATTTCAAACCATTCCTTGCCCTGATCATAGACCTGATCCGGCTTGGTCAGGCCAAACATATCAAATTCCGGCTGGTTCCAGCCGCAAACCATATTCAGGCCTGCCCGCCCGTGGCTGGCATGGTCAAGCGTGGCCAGTGCCTTTGCCGCATAGACCGGCGGCACGATCAGGGTATGAACGGTGGCAAACAGCGCAATCTGTTGGGTTAGCCCGGACAGGGCGGCGGCAAAGGTGAAGGTTTCATAGGAAATATGCCGGGCATTGGTTTCGCCGCCAAACCCTTTCCAGCGGGCCAGCGGCAGGAAAAAATCAAGCTCGGCCCGGTCCGATATTTGGGCCGCCGCGACAACATCATCCCATTCGGCCATCCACCGGTCTGGATGCTTGGTGATCGATAGGCAGCCATCCGCATTGGCCCCGAACACACCCAGTTTAAATTTATTTCCGCCGCGCATGGGATTGTTTTTGATAAGTGACATTCAGGAGCCTTTTGGTGTGATATTAAATATATAAATAATTATATTAAATATCATATAGAGTCAATCGGGCTTTTGGTTATATATGACCTCTGCCGCGCGGCGGGCGGTCAGGATGCAGCCGGCAAGGAAAGTGCCCTCCAGCGACTTTTTGCCCGATGCGCCGCCGCCGCCAAAGCCCGCGGCCTCGCCAATGGCATAGAGTCCGGGCAGGGGCTGTCCGTCTGTTCTCAGCACGGCACAATCAAGGTTGGTCTGAATACCGCCCAATGTCTTGCGGCTGATCAGATGGGTGCGGATGGCGAGCAGTGGTCCGGCTTTGGGGTCCAGTATTTTCTGATATTTACAGGTTCGTATGCGGTCGCCTGTCCATTGGCGAAGTTGGGCTATGCGCCGGATTTGATCATCATTATGAAACTTGGGGCCGCGTGTGAGCTGGGCATCATACTGCCCGATTTCCTGTCGCAGGTGATCGGCGGAGATATATTCCTTGTCCGTCAAGCCATTCATTTTGGCCGTCAATTCTTCCAGCGTATCGGCGGTGATAAAATCTTTGCTCTCGGCCACCATCCGGCGCACCAGTTCGTCATCGGCCAGCAACAATTTCAGGATCATGGGTAAAAGGCGTCTTTTGCGCAAATCCGGATTATGATCGGCGCCGGAAATGGCCAGCTCCCGGCGGGCAATCTTCCAGTTCATCACATGCCATGTCCAGGGTTTTTCCTGCTTGGCCACCTGCTCACACAGAAAATTGGTATCAAATCCGGTGATCAGGGGCTGTGGCCCGATGCGCTGTCCCTTATGGTTCAGCCACAAAGAAGACCGGGTTGGCACAAGGCTGAGTCCATGGTTTTCAAAGGCTGGTTTAGGATGATCTACACCAGCGGCATAATTCCACATTTTATCCAGATGGGTGACCTGTCCGTCATGCTGCTGCACCTGATCATGCATATGGCCGTCTGCGGTAGGATGACAGCCGTTAAGGATTTTTGTGGGCGGTGTTCCCATATGACGGGGCCAATGCAGGCGAACTTTATCCAGATTGCCGCCAATGCCGCCAGCGGCGATAACAGTAGTTTCAGACAATAAACTGAAAGGCTGATCCGAGGATATGTCAAGGCCCTCAACCCCCGCAATACGGTCCCGGTTCATAATGAAATTTTGAACGTTATGACGGAACAGCAGGGTGAGATGGCCCTTCTCAGCGGCCTTGTGCAGGCGGGCAATCAGGGTTTCTATAAGATATTGGGCGGTGCCGAACAGGATATGGTAACGCGGCAGGCTGTTACCGGGGTGATACAGGCCGCGCTCAACCCATTGCACAGCGGGCAGGAACTTCAGGCCTAGAGATATGACCCAGTCATGAACCTGCGCGGTGACCTGCTCCACATAATATTTTGCCCATGCCCTTGGCCAATGATCACTTTCGCCAAAATCGGCAAAATTATGCCAGTCGCGCAAGGCAATTTCAGCGCTGTCCTGAATCCCGCTTTTGCGTTGCAGGGGGGTATCGACCAGCATCATGCCGCCAAAGGCCCCTTTGGCAAGGCCGCCAAAAGCCTCTTTCCCCTGTGCATCGATAAGGGTGATATGGCGGCTTTCGCCTCGTTCCAACAAATCAAGCGCTATTGTTATCCCGGCGATCCCGCCGCCGATGATGGTAATGTCGCTGGTATATTTTTTTGGACTTGCCATATTCAATGTGACCTCTTTGGTGTATTCTCGGCCCCAAGATACGTCATATGACGGCAAAGTGAAAATAATAAAGGATAGATCATGGCTATAAGTGAAACGCTCGCCCGTCAAAAGGCCGCTTTTCTGGCGGACCTTCCCGTTGATCGGGATGTAAGGGTTGACAGGTTAAACCGGGCCATTTCCCTGTTGTTGGACCACAGGCAAGATTTCATCACCGCTTTGGAGCAGGATTATGGTCAGCGCACAGAAGAAATCACCTTGTTTGCGGATATTGTGCCGTCTCTGCAAGCTCTGAAATATGCGCGCAATAATCTGGCCAAATGGATGAAGAAGGACCGGCGCAGCCCGACCTTTCCGCTCGGCCTTCTGGGTAGCCGGGCGTGGGTGGACCATCGGCCCAAGGGGGTTGTGGGCATTATCAGCCCATGGAATTTCCCGCTGGGCATGATTTTCTCGCCCCTGTCCGGGGCCTTGGCAGCCGGCAATCGGGTGATGATAAAACCATCGGAGCATGTGCCAGCAACGTCTGAATTAACACGGAAATTGATTGCGGAATATTTTGATTCTGACGAGGTTGCCGTTTTTACCGGAGGTATTGAGGTTGCCGAGGAATTTATTCGCCAGCCCTTTGACCACCTGTTCTATACCGGCTCCGGCACCGTCGGGCGGATTATCATGCGGGCGGCGGCGGAAAATCTGGTTCCGGTGACGCTGGAACTGGGCGGTAAATCACCAACGGTCATTCTGCCGGATTGTGATATTGACAGCGCCGCCAAGCGCATCGTCGCGGCCAAGATGGCCAATGCGGGCCAGATTTGTGTGGCCCCGGATTATGTTTTTGTCCCCAGAGACAAGTTACCTGCCCTGCGCACGGCCCTGTTAAAAAAAGCTGAAGAATTTTATCCGGAACAAGAGGGTGCCCCTGCTTATACGGCCGTTATAAATGCCCGGCAAAGAGATAGGCTAAAGGGATATGTGGCCGATGCTAAGACCAAGGGGGCCTTGGTTGAAACACCAGATGCCTTTAGCAGGGACCGTAATGACAATATCCTGCCCTTTCATGTGATCAGCAATGTGAGTGATGATATGACCCTGATGCAGGATGAGATTTTCGGCCCTCTGTTGCCGCTTATGCCCTATGATAGCATAGATGAAATTATCGAATATATTAACGTTCGGCCCCGGCCCTTGGCGCTCTAC
>DRKK01000161.1 GCA_011051815.1 Sphingomonadales bacterium
AAATGACGGATGAGGTTTTGCGCCGTATAGCCCAGCCCAAAACAGAAGAGCTTATGGGTCATTTTGTTTCAGGTTCCCTATTTTTGCCGCAATGATTTGATCTTCTATGATTTTAAGGTCATATTCCGGCAAATGAAATCTTTATTATATATTACAGCTCTTATTTCGCTCCTTTCGTCCGTCGCTTATGCGGGCGAGAGCGATGCGGTAAAATATCGTAAATGCATGGCACTGACCCAAAGTGATCCCCCGGCGGCCATTTCTTACGCCAATGACTGGATTTTCAGCGGCGGCGCGCAGGTGCCGGCGGGCCACTGCAAGGCCTTGGGATTGTTGGAGGCGGGCAAGGCAAAGGATGCCGCCAATTTGTTGGAAAAATTGGTGGAGGATATGGTCATTTATGGCGGCGACCCGGCGCAGGTAAGGCGAAATGAGGACTTGAAGGTACAGCTTTATGGTCAGGCGGCGCTGGCCTGGGAACAGGCCGGGGAGCTGGACAAGGCCTATGTGGCCTATAGCGCGGCCCTGACCAGTATCAGCACAAGCGTCCTGCGGGACGAACGGGACCTGTTCCATGAGCTGTATCTGGCCCGGGGCCGGTTACAGATCGCGCGCGGGCAAAATAAGGCGGCGATTGAGGATTTCACCCTGGCCATCGAAAAGGACAGCAGGCGGTTTGAAGGGTTTCTGCAACGGGCCAAGGCCTATCGCAAGCGAAAATCATTCCTGAAAGCCCGGCTGGATTTAAGAATTGCCTTCAAACTGGCCCCCGAACATCCGGCAATATTGCTGGAAAGCGGCATCCTTTTTCGCACGCAAGGCAAGACGTCCGAGGCGCGGCTGGCGTGGCAGAAAATCATCAATAATGATCCAAAATCGGAATATGCCGAGCTGGCCAAGGCCAATCTAGAATTATTGAAGTCTCAATTATGACACATTTAAGATTCAGTCTATGCGCACATTCTAATTTATAGAGGAGACAAGAATATGCATACACTTATCAGGAACAAATTATCCCCGAAACTTATGGTTGCCATTCTGGCGGCGGCGTCTTTTGTTATCACCCCGGCCCTGTCACAGGCTGATGATGACAAGGATCACAAAAAAACCGAACATAAAATGAAAAAACATGACGATGACATGAAAAAGATGTCTCATGAGGCCAAGGAAAAGGCTGAAAAGAAAGAGCATGAAGAAAAAGAAAAACATGAAAAACATGAAGATGAATCAGACGATTGATTTTCAAGCTATTGTTTTAAAAGGAGGCTTTAGGGCCTCCTTTTTTTATGCCTGCCATTCTCTTTTTACAGATGGGTCGGTTGCCTGTCCTTGATAACGACCTTTTATGGCGCGCCATTCCATCTCATCACAAAGTTGATGCAAGGCCCAAATGGCCATGGCCTGTATAACCGGTGCGGGGTCATTGAGCTTATCTATGATCGCGGGGATCAGCTTTCCCTCAGCGCTGTTGCCCACCGCAATCAGGACATTGCGGATAAAATAATCCCGGCCAATACGCTTGATGGGGGAGCCGGAAAAGACCTCCCGGAATGATTTGTCGTCCAGCGCCAGCAAGTCGCTCAGTTCCGGAAAGCTCAGCTCCGGGCGGGGCAGATAGGCCGGTTCATCCAGCTTTTGGGCGTATTTATTCCACGGACAGACACTCAAACAATCATCACAGCCATAGATACGGTTGCCCATAGGTTTGCGAAATTCTTCGGCGATATGGCCCTTATATTCAATGGTCAGATAGGAAATGCACCGTCGGGCGTCCAGCTGGTTCGGTGCCGGAAAGGCGTCCGTGGGGCATATGTCGATACATTTTTGGCAGCTACCACAATGATCCCTCTCGGGCGGGTCGGGGGGCAGGTCAAGGGTGGTAAAAATGCTACCCAGAAACAGCCATGAGCCAAATTCCCGGCTGACCAGATTGGTATGTTTGCCCTGCCAGCCAAGGCCGGATTTCTGGGCCAGCGGTTTTTCCATGACCGGTGCCGTATCCACGAAAACCTTGACCTCTGCATCAAATATGCGGTGAATATCGCGGGCCACCTGTTTCAGTTTCTTCTTGACCACATCATGATAATCCTTGCCGCGCGCATAGACGGAAATATTGCCCCTGTCTTTCAGTTTAAGGGTCTCAAGGGGGTCATTATCCGGTCCGTAATTCATGGCCAGCAGGATGATGCTCCTGACATCCGGCCAGAGTGTGCGGGGGTCGGACCGCCGATCGGCTTTCTCTGCCATCCAGAGCATATCCCCGTGCCGGTCTAGGTCGATAAATTCCAGAAAATAATTGGCATTGGACTTTAGACCGCCGGGATTTGTCACCCGGATCAGGTCAAAACCTGCCGCCTGTGCCGCTTTGATGATGTGGTCTTTCTGGCTTTGTGCATCCGACATGGGGGTCAGAAATCAAGATTTTTATAGTGGGATGCCGGGGGAAGACCGGCGATCAGGTCCTTTAAAATAGGACGAAACGAGGGCCGGGACTTGATGCGGGCATACCAGTTTGCCGCGCCCTCATAATCGGTCCATGGCACATCACCCAGATAATCAATGCACGATAAATGCGCCGCCGCCGCAATATCAGCGAAAGAAATATCATCACCGCCCAGCCAGTTACGCCGTTCGGCCAGATAGTCAATATAACTGAGGTGCTGTTTGATGTTGGCGGCCGCACAGCGGATATTAGCGACTTCTGTCTCTCCGAGTTTGAGAAAGCGCTTCATTACCTTCTCCGTAATCAGCAGAGAGGTGACTTCCTCGTTGAATTTCACATCGAACCAATCGATCAAACGCCGCACCTCGGCGCGCTCAGCCGGGGTTTTGCCCAGCAAAGGCACCGCCGGGTCGGTTTCTTCCAGATATTCCCGGATGGCGTAACTGCCAGTCAGAACAGGACCACCGTCGGCGATCATTACCGGGACAGTTCCTGCTGGGTTAAGCACAAGAAAATCATGCCGCCGCGCCCAGGGCAGTTCCAGCGTCAGCTCAAATTCAATATCCTTTTCCACAAGCAATACCCGGATAGCTCTGGAGAAGGGGGAAAACCAATAATGATATAATTTATTCATGACTCCGATTTTACATAAAGCCACCCTGAATGTCGCCGATAAAATAGACTAGAATAAAACTATTTAAATTTAATACTTGAATAATTGTTTAATTATTAGTACAAAGTAAGAATGGAAAAACTGGATGATGATGACGCCGTACAATTGGCGGAAATATTTCACCTGTTGGGCGATGCCAGCAGGTTGCGAATTGTCTTTGCCTGCCTTGAGGGGCCGATCAGTGCAGGCGTATTGGCGCGTGAGCTTGGGATGAGTGCGTCTCTGGTCAGCCACCATCTGCGCCTGTTAAAGGCGGCGCGGATTTTGGCGGGTGACCGCAGAGGACGGCAAATTTTCTACGGTGCCAAGGATGATCATATCCGGGATATGGTTCGGGATATGGCCGTTCATATTAAGGAAGAAATATAATGGCCGGATGTTGTGACCATGATGATATTGACCAGAAGGCATTACAGGTGGCCTCATTCCGCAAGGCCTTGTGGCTTGTTTTATTGATCAACGGGGTCATGTTTGTGGTGGAATTCAGCAGTGCTTTCTGGGCGGGTTCCGTGTCGTTACAAGCGGACGCCCTAGATTTTCTGGGCGATACCATTACCTATGGCATTACATTGTTGGTGTTGGGCTTTTCCCTCAAAGTACGGGCGCGGGTTGCCATGTTCAAAGGGCTGACCCTTGGTTTGCTCGGTCTGTGGATTTATGGACAGACGATCTATTTTCTAATGCAGGGGCAGGTCCCGACCTATGAAATAATGGGGGTTATGGGAATTGTCGCTTTTCTGGCCAATTTGGTCAGCGTTTTTCTGCTCTATCACTTTCGGGTCGGCGACAGCAACATGCAGTCCGTTTGGCTCTGTTCCCGTAATGATATGTTTGGCAACCTGGCCATTATCATTGCCGCGTCCGGTGTTTTTGTGACAAATACCGGCTGGCCTGATTTTATTGTCGCCACCATAATGGCCAGCTTTGCGGTCACGGCCAGTTACCGGATAATAAAGTTGGCCAATGAGGAGTTGAAAGAACAGCCCTTAAATCAGTGAGGCGTCTGATGGTGTCGGCAGATCTTCTTCCAATATAGCGATATTCAGGGCATAAGATACCTCACCCTCATCCTCATCGCGGTAAATGACCCCGATAAATTCACCGTTAAAATGCAATTCCATGCTGCCATCTTTCTGATTGCCGGGGTCCAGTTCAAATTTGCTGGTTTCAAATTTGTCATTAAGATATTTACGCAGGCGCATGATTTCTGTTCTGTTCATCTTCATTCCTCGAATAGGCGTTCTAGTTTGGCTAGATAGGGTTTTAAGGCATCCTGATCTGCTTTGGTTTCCTTTGGCACATCACCTTTTAGAGCAATCATTTGTTTCATGCTGTCAAGGAGCTGCTTTTTCGTCTGTGCTGATAGATATTCGTTTTTTTCGACCGCTTCAATACTTACTTGCAATTCCTGTATTTTTTCCGGGGTTAATTCCTCAAGCATTTTGAGGGACATATAGGCCCTCATCACCCGGTCGCCGACAATGGCCCATCGCTCAGGCGAAGAAAACCCGGCTTTACTGATAATACTTTTGAATTCATTATAAGCCTTATGGTCCTTTACTTGGGCCAGAGAACGGGACATTGGGCCAAAGTCGCCTTCGGGCATCTGCGCCGCCGATGTGTCTTCATTATCCTCGAAGTCATATTTTTTCCCCAGTTTTTTCAGGGGCTTCATGGCATTCATAAAATGCTGAATATCGTCTCCTTTAAGCGTGTCCGCCGCAGAGGCGGTAAAAAGACTGCTTGAGAAAAGGGCAATGCTGAAGCACAGGGCAATGATTATTTTCATGAGAAAAGCTCGCGGGTCAGGGGTTCATATCAGAATTTTTATATCCGGTAAAAATATACCATACAACAGCGGCCCCTAAAACCATAAATAAAATGCCATGGTGGTAAGGGGCCGTCATAAGAGGGCCAAAGTCTTTTTTGCTTGCCCTTTACCCCATAAACAAATATGACACTCTTGAGCATATAAAATTATACCAAAGGCGCGATCTTAATGGCGTCTCAGGTGATCATAGATAGTTTAAGGGAAGCGAATACTTCCCTGTAGGAGGTTAAATGACCCAGCCTTTGATGCCAATGGCAACAGCCGTATGGCTCGTTGATAATACAAGTCTGTCTTTTCGGCAGATCGGTGAATTCTGTAGTCTGCACGAATTGGAAGTGCAGGGCATCGCCGATGAGCAGGTTGCGCAGAATATTGTCGGATTGGACCCCACCATTAACGGTCAGTTGACGTGGGATGATATTGAGCGTTGTCAGAAGGACAGCTCAGCCAGTCTGAAACTGTTAAAGGACGAAATTCCGGCCAAGACCCGTTCCGGCGGCGCCCGTTATACGCCTGTCTCGAAACGTCAGGACAAGCCGGACGCCATTGCATGGCTGTTAAAGCATCACCCGGAGCTTACCGATGCGCAGATTTGCCGCCTTGTGGGTACCACCAAGCCGACTATTCTGGCCATTCGGGAGCGTAGCCACTGGAACATGAGCGAGATCAAGCCGGTTGATCCGGTGTTGCTGGGCCTGTGTTTGCAGGGCGAGCTGGATGCGGCAGTTCAAAAATCTGCGCCACCCGCCCCTGAAGAGGTGCCAGAAGAAGCCGAAACTGATACAGAAGTATCCGCCGAAAGTGAATGAATAATTCCGGCGTTGCTTTGGATTTACGGTTTGTGGTTTGGTGGTCGTCGCTATCCCGTACGCTTGTATCGCTCAATCTCGTCTTTCAGTTTCAGCTTTTCTTTTTTCAACTCGTGGAGGACGACACTGTCGGGGGAGGGGCGGAGTTCTTCTTTTAGGATAATGGTGTCGAGTTTCTGATGTTTTTCTGAAAGTGAAGCGAGATGAGATTCTAGTGGCATATTTGGTTCTCCTGTTTGGAACGAATTAGCCCCATTATTAGACCATAAAATTAACCTTTTGTCACGAAAATCTGTTATTTTTCGCCAAAATCTGGCATGATGGACTATATGGGATAGTGATAATTTCCGGGATCGGGTTGCATGAGCATTTCTAAAAATAAAATCATTATTGGACTGTCTGGTGCATCGGGCATTTGTTATGGCGTGCGCCTGTTGTCTCTTTTAAAGCCACTTGATATTGAGACCCATTTGATCATGTCGCGCTCTGCCAAGATCACATTGGGCTATGAAATGGATATGAAAGTGGCCGAGGTCCATGGGCTGGCTGACCATGTTCATGCGGCGGATGACATCGGGGCCTCTATTGCCAGCGGGTCCGTCAGGACGCTGGGTATGATGATAGTGCCCTGCTCAATCCGGTCCATGTCGGAAATTGCCACCGGTGTGACGTCCAGCCTGCTGACCCGGGCGGCGGATGTGGTGTTGAAGGAACGGCGCAAGCTGGTGCTGATGGTTCGGGAAACGCCGCTTCATACCGGCCATCTGCGAACCATGACTGCCCTGTCGGAAATGGGCGCCATCATAGCCCCGCCGGTACCCGCCATGTATGCTAAACCTGAAAGTATAGAGGATATGATTGACCATACACTGGGGCGTCTTCTTGATCTCTATGATATTGATATGCCGCAGGTAAAGCGGTGGAAATCCGAAGAATGTTAGAGTCATCAGGCGTAAAATATGTTATGCTGTGCTTTGAAAGCTAACACTGACATTTGCCTGGGCCAAGATAAAATATGACAATGGAAGATAATGAAATTGCTGAAAAGATTCAGCAGCTGATCATACAGCATCGGGATCTTGACATGGCCATTGAGGCATTGATCGAAAGTGGAAAATCAGACGTGTTACAGATTCAGCGTTTGAAAAAACAAAAGCTTTATCTGCGCGATCGAATCGCCA
>DRKK01000162.1 GCA_011051815.1 Sphingomonadales bacterium
ATAGAAACTGACGCCTGATGCCGCCATGATACCAAATGTTCCGACCGCCGTTGCCAGAACAATCAGATTTGGCAGAATGGTCGCGCGCGGGGTAAAGAAGGCCAGAAACAATATTATGGTAATGATTAGGCCTGCAAGCGGATTCAGGGTTTTTGTATCATTATCAATATAGGTCGCCATGTAACCTGAAACGGCACCTTCACCCGCCACATGAATTTCATTTGTGCCGTGATCAGGGGCTGTTTTTATCAGCTCCAGTATAGATTCATAAGTTTCAGGTGCTTTCGTTTCATCGATTAATTCAGCAATGATGATGGTAGTGCTTTTATCGCGGGACACGAGGCTACCCTGATATAGAGGAAATTCATTTATCGCACTTTTAATCCAGTTTATACGTTTTGCAGAAGTAGGAGGGGTATCAAAGAAGTCTTCTACCTCCATACCGTCACTGGTTCCAACAATATTGGATTCTGTGGCTAGACTAATGAGTTTGTCAGGATCAATATTATCAAATTTTTGAAGATTATCTGTGAGCCACTGGACAAGTTTAAGGCTATTTGCATTATAAATCCCATCATTTCCCTCATTAATTACGGCAATGACAATAGGGTCTGCGAGGCCAAATATCTCTTGCACCTTATGACGGTATATCAGGGAAGGCTCGGTAGGGTTAATGAAAGCATCCGATGTGGTATCCTTGACTATTGAAGGCAGGAAACTGCCAGCGATAATCAGAAAAACGATACTAAGGGGGATAATTAACCACCTATATTTTATCAAATGCCAAAAAAAACTTTGGGATTTAGTGGATGGAAAGATATTTCTATTAACCATGGTATTTTCCTTATCAGTCTAACATTAGTGTATCTACACTATATTAGGTAAAATAACGTGTAATTACACTATATAGGGAATGATAATAGAAATGTCAAATGTTGAGATGTAATGGAAGTTCTTAAAGCAAGTGGGCCATATTCTCTAAACTAGATTTGGCAGAATGCCAATCGTCGTGGCCAAGTTTACGCTCAATAGAGTGTTGCGCATTCTCCCACAGAGGAATGGCTTTCTCTAAAATTACTTGACCTTTTGGCAACAGATGAATGGCTCTTGATCGACGGTAGCCTTCAGGTCCAACCTCTATAAAACCTTTTTTTTCAAGTAATTGAAGATTTCTTGTCAAGGTTGTTCTCTCTATTCCCATGCGATCTGCAAAGGCCGAAATAGAATCAGGAGCACCTATCTTTATGGCGACCAATAGTGAAAATTGTGTGTTTTTTATATCCAGAGAACGGAAAGCATCATCATAGTAACGGGAAACGATTCGTGCCGCTTTTCGTGTCCTGAGTACGGCACAATTTTTTGAGATATAATCTGCTGTTGTCATGATATAGCCTCTACTCAGATAAATGTATATACACTACCATTAAAAGTCAAGCTTAAGATTTTTCTTAATTTTGGTGGCTTGTGATGGTAATGCTGTCGCTTTCATCGCTATCTTGCGGGCCGATTGATTTCAATATCAGTCTATTGTGGCTGATGCCGCTCTGTTCAAGGAAATTTTTTGCCATTAGCCCCCTGTTAAAGGCGATACGCACGGCTTCATGTCTGGCGGCTTCCGGCGTTAAATTGCGTATGCCCGTGGGGGCAGAGGCGTAACTGTGGATATATACCGGGATATTGAATTTGGCGACCTTTTCAGCCCACTGGCGGATCATTTCCCGGTTGTTGTCTGTCAGTTGAACTTCACCCTTTAAAAACCGAAGTCTTAAAGGACTGATTTCGGTCACTTCGCGGGCCTGTAAGAAAATCTTTTCGTTCAGCGCTTCCGCATTTGCCGTGCCCCCGGCATCTGGTGCGGCGGCGATAAGGCTTAACCATAATGCGGATGACATAGAAAGTATGGCTCAGGACTCCTTGTTATCGGCCTTGGCGGCTTTGCGGGCCTTGGCCAGAAGGCGGGACAGGGGACCGTGAATGACATTGTTGGTCGCCAGAATTTCGCCGGTTTCATAGGCTTTGTCTTTGCCGTCAAAGGTGGTGACGCTGCCGCCTGCCTCCCGGACCAGAAGGATCCCGGCGGCGATGTCCCATTTATTCAGGTTTTTTTCCCAAAATCCTTCATACCGTCCGGCGGCAACATAGGCAAGATCAAGGGCAGCGGAGCCAAAACGGCGCACGCCGGATACTTCGCCCATGATGGTGCTGAGGCTGTGGATGAACTCTTTATGGCCCGGTGTGCCGTGAAAGGGGATTCCGGTGGCCAGCAGGCTGTCTTTCATATTGCGGCGGGCGGAAACCCGGATCTTCATTTCATTTAGAAAGGCCCCGCGACCTTTTTCCGCCCAATAGGTCTCATCCGTGATGGGATTATAAATAACGCAGGCAGTAATTTCGCCCTTTTGTTCCAAGGCGATGGAAATACAAAAATGCGGAACACCATGAAGAAAGTTTGTCGTACCGTCCAGCGGATCCACGATCCAGCGACCACTGCCATCGCCCAGATTTATCTCTCCTTCTTCTTCCAGAAGAAACGCAATATTGGGCCGGGCGCGGAACAGCTCTTCTTTGATGATTTTTTCGGCTTTCAGGTCGGCAGAGGAGACAAAGTCAGCAGGCCCCTTACGGGATACCTGAAGTTTTTCCACCTCACCGAAATCGCGGTTTAATTTGCGGCCAGCTTTCTGGGCGGCCATTTCCATGACATTAATGACGGCTGATTTTAAAGCCATTTGACGTAGTCCTTCAAAAAAAATCTATTGGCGCTATTTGGCGCGTTCTACATAAGTACTTTCAGCAACATTTACCACGATGCGATCCCCGACACCGACAAAAGGCGGCACCATCACCCGGCTGCCATTCTCCATGATAGCGGGTTTGTTGGAGGAGGTGGCGGTTTGCCCTTTGACAACCGGTTCGGTTTCAACCACTTCGAGGGTGACATTCTGGGGCAGGGTAACGCTGAGCGGGCTGTCCTCATAGGATTCAATGACCACTTCCATCCCGTCCTGCAGGAAGGCCGCCTGTTCACCAACAAGGTCCGCATTTAGCTCAACCTGTTCATATGTTTCAAGGTCCATGAAAGTGTACATGCCAGCATTTTCAAACAGATAGGAGTGGTTCTTCTGTTCCAGGCGAACCTGCTCCACCTTTTCAGAAGAGCGAAACCGTTCATTAAGTTTGCGGCCATCACGCAGGTTTTTCAATTCCACCTGTAGGTAGGCGCCACCTTTGCCCGGCTGGGTATGTTGGGTTTTGACGGCAACCCAAAGCCCACCCTGATGTTCAATGACATTACCGGGACGTATATTGTTACCATCAATCTTCATTTTCAAACCTTTTAAAGAACATTCTATTTCGCGCGCAAACTAACAGTTTGATTTGTCCTATGCAACTAATATCCCTGTGTGCGGTCCACTTGGTTGCTCAGGGGTTGATTATTCTGCATTTTACGGTGGTTTTCAATCAGTTGCAGTGCGGCCTGTTCGATATTGGTCAGGCTGGCACTATGGGGGGTGATATATATCTTGGGATGCCGCCAAAAGGGATGAGCGTCAGGTAAAGGCTCCGTCCTGAACACATCCAGACAGGCACCGCTGATCTGCTCATTGTAAATGGCATCCAACAGATCGTCTTCGTTCAAATGGCCGCCGCGCCCCACATTGATCAGGTAGGCCCCTTTTTTCGCCCTTGCGAAGAATGTTTTATCCAGAATATTTTCCGTTTGCGGCGTCAGCGGTAGCAGGCAGACGATATAGTCAGCATCACTTATGGCCTTAGCCAATTCATCATCACCCTGAAAACTGGTAACGCCCTTAATATTTTTAGGGTTTTGGCTCCAACCGCTCACCTTGAAATTCTGCGCCGTTAGACTATGGGTCACTTCCTGTCCGATATTGCCCAAACCTAACAAACAAACATGGTTTCCGGTCCGGGATTCCTTGGGTGACCAGACGCCTGCGCCCTGATATTCCCGATATTCGGTCAAGCGGAGCCGGTGGTTCAGAATAGCCCCCAGAACATAGTCGGACATCTGCCGGGCAAGGCAATCATCCACCAGCCGGGTGATGGTGATATTTTCCGGCAGGGCAGGGTCATTAAATATATGATCCACACCCGCCCCAAATGAGGCAACGACTTTCAGGTTAGGATAGTTGTGAAGCTCTCCCGCCGGATGGTTCCAGCTAATGATATAGTCAATATCCGCCTGCTCACCGTCATTGGGCCATATGCGGATGTCCAATGTGGGGTCATTTTTTTTAAGGGCGGCGGCCAGATCACGACAATCTCTGCCGGGTATGAGGATTAAAATGGTCATAGGGCTATGCGCCGCCCGTATCTGTGGCGAAAATATCATCATCACTGGCGAATGATTTAAATTCAAGGCCATTACCGGACGGGTCCTGAATGAACATGGTTGCCTGTTCCCCGGCCAGGCCCTCAAAGCGGATATGAGGCTCAATTAGGAATTTCATTTTCTTCTCGGTCAGCCTGTCGGCGAGCTTTTGCCAGTCATTGCGCTCCAGGATCAGGCCAAAATGGCGTATGGGGACTTTTTTGCCCTCAACATCGCTGGTGGGACAATCGGGGGCGTCTTTGCTGTGGTGGGCGACGATTTGATGGCCAAAGAAATTAAAGTCTATCCAGCAGTCGCTTTCC
>DRKK01000163.1 GCA_011051815.1 Sphingomonadales bacterium
ACGGCCCCGCCTGTGCGCAGATATTCTGCGGCTTCTTTCGTCACATAGGGGTGGCCCTCAAAATATTGATCCGTACCCCAATGGTCAGACCAATTCGTACGGATCAATACCGCCCTGCCCGCAATAGCAACATCCGCAAAGTGCGCCGGAGTAATTTCCTGTGTATCTGACGGAATAGAAACAACCACGCCGTCAAGATTGGCCAGACAGGATAAATCCAGCTCCGACAAATCCTTGCCCGTCTCATAGCGATGGAACGGCGAATCCAGATAGGTGCCCGTATTGGCCACCATATCTATACGCCCAATATGAAATGAGGTGCCGTCTTCGTAAATCTCTTCCGAGGCCTCCCGGCTCAGGAAATCACAAATTAACGGCGCGGGCAGGCCTTTATAGGTGATCATGCCATGTTCAACCACATGGCTCACATCAATCAGTTTGGTATCTTCATCGCTCATAATAATTTACCCGATATTTCCTTAACCACACGGCACAGACGTTTCAGGTCGGCATCCGTAGACAGGCGGTGATCGCCGTTTTTCACATAGGTGATCACCACATCCTCTGACGCCAAAGCGTCCGATATGCGCTGAGCTGTCACGGGCGGCACATCCGAGTCCCGCATTCCCTGTATCAGACGCACCGTACAGGTCAGGCCAATTTCGCTGTCCAACAGCAAATGATTATCCCCCTCCTGCAATAGATTCAGGGTCATGGGATAGGGGTCATCGCCGTAATCACAGGGCTCATAATAAACCCCGTCCCGTTTCAATGTCGCCTTGATCTCGTCCGAATAACGGTTCCAGCACAGGTCACGAGTGAAATCCGGTGCCGCCGCCAGCCCCACATAGCCCCTGACCCTATCCTTTCGTGCCAATGCGCATAACAGGCCGATCCAGCCGCCCATGCTGGACCCCACCAAAACCAACGGTCCTTCTGTAACCTGATCCATGATGGCCATACCGTCCTCAGCCCATGCCCCGATAGTGCCGTCAATGAAATCGCCCGATGATTTCCCGTGTCCCGAATAATCAAAGCGCACATAAGCCTGTTCGCGCTCACGGCAAAAGGCTTCTAACGCCAGCGCCTTTGAGCCTTCCATATCGGACATAAAGCCGGGAAAGAACACCACCGTTGGCCCCTTGCCGTCCAATTTGCAATAGGCCAGTTTACGGCCCTCATTTACGATATATTTCATGAGCTTTCCGCGCTTTCCGTTTGCGTGCGACAAATGGCTTTCAAAGATTTCCATTCCTGTTCTGTCAGGATAGGCTCCTGTGTTAGATTTTTTTCCTGCGCTGCGATATGGTCTTGTATATAGGCCATACGTTCCCCGGTCAGGGGATGGGTCGACATGATTTTCTTCAATTCATGGCCGATGGTCCCTTTGTCCTTACCCTGCAATCTTTCAAAAAAGGCCAGAAGCCCTTTTGCGGAAATATCCGACTTCGCCATGGTCCGCAGGGCGTATTTATCGGCCTGGCGTTCCATATCCCGGCTGTAGGACATGCTGAAGACCACCACTGCAATGGTGGCCGCATCACCGCCGAACATGCTGCCCAATACGCTCAGGCCAAGGACATTGACCACACCCTGCATGGGGTGCTTATATTTAACATGCCCGGCCTCATGGGCCAGAACCCCAGCCAGTTCCGCCGGACTTTCTGCCTCTTTCAGCAGGCCATTCAGGATAACGATACGCCCGCCGGGTGCGGTCAGAGCATTGACCTCGCCGCTGTCCACCACCTGCACCCGCAAGTCATAGGGCAAGCCCCCGGTCCGCAGGCCGCCGATCAGCTTTAACAACGCTTTATCCCCGCCCGGACTATGGCAGCTTTCCGTGGCATATTGGCGGTATAGCTCATCCAGAACCAGATCCCCGGCCTTGACCGCCCATTTATCGGGAATAACAGCCACCACCGCCCGGTTGGCATAGCCATACAAGGCAAAAAACAGCACCAGCAAGGCAATGATGACAAGGCCGGTCATAATCTGCCAGCGAACAAAATGCCATTTGCTGTCCCCGGTCAGTTTTTTCGACACCCGCCCCAGATAATCCCGCGCCGGGTCCGCCATGCCGCCCGAAAACATAAGGGTCAGGCGCGCACCGCTGATCTCCTTATTGCGATAGATAAGCCAGCCCGTTGACGTATCCCGCGATACCAGGATCAAATCGAAATAGGGCCATATGTCGCCATTGGGCAGGATGATATGGCTCTCCGAGAGATTAATCTCGACGGCCTCTATTTCAGCGGTTTGGCCCGTGGTGTATTTTGCTGAGACTTTCACATATTATCCAATATCAAAGGCTTCGACCAATCCTTCACCAAAGCGGGGACCAACTTCTGGCGATTGAGCAATTTCGGAAAAATCAAGCTGGCCGGAGAATGTGGTTCGTTCGCTGATAATTCTGATCCAGCGTTGGGTGATAAAGGGCGCACCCAGACCAAAGCTGATCATCAGTATCATAAAATTCACAAAGGACACGATAAACATATCCTTGACCGAGATGGCAAAATTTACCTGTATATTCTGAAAGCGCAAGCCATGAAGCAGATGGTTTAACAAGGCCGCCTGAAACCAGATAAAAACCCCGACAATAGCAACAATGGTCAACAAATAACAAAGCACAAATAGCCCCACCTGCTGTGACATTAACGCATAATACATGGCGGCCCCAAGCCCGCCCAGCGTGGCCATCGCCCCCAGCCAGGTTATAATCCAGACCTTAAACAAGGGCTTAGATTTCACATCGCATTGAAAGACCCCGCTGCCCATGCGCTTATTGTTCATGACAAAATTCCACATACGGCAAATGATATAGGGGGCAAGCAGGCCAAAGGAAATAAAGTAAAGCACCGCATATTTTAGGGTCAGCCAGCCATAGGCCCGGCTGCCCGGCAATTGTGCGCCCCTGATTCCGCGCCAGCTGGTCCGGGACATGCGGTATACCTGCGCCCGATAGAGGGCAACACCCACCAGAAAAAGCATGAAAGGATACAGGGCAACAATAAAAAATGGCCCCACGTCCGGATAGAGCTTGGAAAAATATCCCATGGCATAAACAATCCCAAACGTCATCGGCATCATAATCAGGAATACGATCAGGGCCCCCATGAACAGCTCGCCACCCGTGCCGGTATATTCAAACGGTTCGTCATCAAAATGGGTATTGCTCCACAGATATTGCCGTATATTTGTTTTTGCCCAGAAACGATATATGCCCAGCGTCAAAATG
>DRKK01000164.1 GCA_011051815.1 Sphingomonadales bacterium
ATAGCTATTTATGATAAAGGCGCAGGCAATCAGTACGCTAGCGGCGATAAGCCATTTTTGCCAGCCTGATTTAGGTCCAGCTGTATTTTTTGCGGTCTCAAAACGTATGACATTCTCATCTTCCGCAGGCAGGGGCGTATCTTCCTGGAATGATCCGCCTGTTTCCCGCATGGCCTGAATTTCAGGCATGGCGTCTATATGCGACCAGAAGTCAACAACGTCATTGAAGGCGTCCCGATGGGCAGGGTTGGCATTTACCCATTCCTCGAACTGATCAATATCTTGATCACCATCGGTCTTGTCTTCCAGTTTTAAATACCATTTTCTGGCGACATCCATGATGTCGTCATCTTGCGATATTTTAAAAAATTCACTCATCAAACTATCCACCTGTTATTCAGTGTTTATCCTTTGGATAAATCTTGTTTTGTATTCTCTGCCGCGCGCCGTGATTGGCGTCTTTTATTATTCTGTTGTTTTTTAGCTTTTTCCATATAATGCTGACACTCACGCATGCCCCTCAATACGTGTTTTTCAGCGGTGCTGATGGCTATGTTGAGTTCTTGTGATACTTCTTTAAAGGATTTTTTGTGGATAACGCGCAAGGTAAAAGCCTGTCGGCATTTTGGCGGCAGACTTTCAACGGCCTCACAGAACAGTTTAAATTCCTGTTTGGAACTTAATTGCTGATCTGCCAGTGGCTCGTTGCTTTCAACCTCTATTTCTTCCATGTCGATACCCGTGTCAAACCTGACAATTTTTCTGCGGCGCAATGTATTCATGGCCAGATTATGGGCAATCCGATATAGGAAAGCCTTTTGGGATGTTATTTCCTCAGGTTTTTTTGCGCTATGAAGTTTTAGAAACGCTTCTTGTGCGACTTCTTCAGCTTCGTTCTCAGAACGCAGAAAATTATACACATAGCCCACAAGACGTTTGCTATGATCCCGATATAATTTTTCCAGGCTATACAAGTCCTTATCTATTATGCGGATGGCCATCTAAACCAGACCAGATAACAGATGAATTCCGCGACACCCTAGATTGTGCCTTCCTCCGTAAACAGGCATATCTAAATCCTTTATTATATGAATCGGCGGGTAAAAAGAATCACACAGAATCAGCCCGACCAATATGTAAAATTTAAAAGAAACAAAAATAAATGTCTATTAGCGGGTTTGTATAGCTCAAGTGTCTTATATTTAATAAATCACTTTTATATTTTACAGGTCAATTTTTTGTGAGGAAGTTTGGGCTAGCCGACTTTCCTCAGCGCGGTGGGCAAGGCTCCGATCAGGTCTTCCAGAATATCATCGACATTTTCCAGCCCGATGGACAGGCGGATCAGGCCTTCGCTGATGCCGTGGGTGGCCCGCTCTTCCGGCGTATAGGTGGAATGGGTCATGCTGGCCGGATGCTGAATCAAGGTTTCCGCATCGCCCAGACTGACGGCGCGCTGGATCATGGTCATCCGGTTCATGGCTTTGATGCTGGCCGGGCGGCCCCCGGTGATTTCAAAGGCGATGACACCACCGAAATCGGCCATCTGTTTTTTGGCCAGATCATGCTGGGCGAAATTCTCAAGGCCGGGGAAAAATACATTTTCAACGGCGGGGTGGGCGTCCAGCTCCCGGGCGACTGTCATGGCGCTCTCACAATGGCGGGCCATGCGCAGTTCCAGCGTTTTCAGGCCACGGGTGACCAGCATGGCATTGAAGGGAGCCATGATAGAACCCGTCATATCTTTCATGCCCTCCATGCGGATGCGCAGAATATCGTCATGGCTGCCGATGACCAGCCCAGCCACTAGGTCGCCGTGACCGCCTAGGTATTTGGTCGCTGAATGCACTACGATGTCCGCGCCCAGCTCAAGGGGCCGGGTGAGCAACGGCGTGGCATAGGTATTATCCACCACCACCTTGGCTCCGCCCGCCTTGGCAATACGGGCGGTTTCCGCAATATCCACCAGCCGCATATTGGGGTTGGCCGGGGTTTCAAAGAAAACGATCTTTGTTTTGGCTGACATGGCCTGAACCAGATTTTCCGGGTCGGACATATCCATATGGGTGATGGTGATGCCGAATTTGCGCAAACCGTGATGCATGAAAGCAAAGGTACAGCCATAAAGGGTCTTGTCCAGAATGACCTCATCCCCCGGCTCAAGGAATGTCCAGAGCACCGACGTGATGGACCCCATGCCCGAGGAATTGGCCAGCGCCGCCTCGCCACCTTCCAGATTGGCAATGCGCCGTTCCAACAGATCCAATGTGGGGTTTGATATGCGGGAATAAATATGCCCGGCGCGTTCCCCCTGAAACATCTCGCCGCCTTCTTCGGCGGTGGCAAAGGCAAAGGTGGAGGTCAGGTGAAGCGGCGGCGTCAGCGCCCCATGTTCATCCTGTGGATCATAGCCATGGTGGATGGCGCGGGTGGCAAAACTGTTGGGGACGGTATTTTTCGGGCCTGTCATGGTCGTAATCCTGTTGCTGAATTTATAGGGCTAATTATAGCATATTCGCG
>DRKK01000165.1 GCA_011051815.1 Sphingomonadales bacterium
CCATAAAGCTCAGCGGTCATTTAAGTTTTGCGGTCGTTAAAGACCTGATGACCCATATTAATGATTCTCTTGCCAAGTATGATCGGGTTCACCTGAATTTCATGGATATAGAATCTGTCGACCTCAGCATCACATCCGCTTTGACGGATGTTTTAAAAACCGTACCGGATACGAAGGCCATATCAATTGAAATTGAACAAAATGATACCTGTGATATGTTCAGGTTAATGGGATTGTTTGCCCATATAAAACCTGAAAATATACAAATCAGGTAGATAAATACTGTTCTTCGATTTTTGCGATCACCGCATCGGCGGCATCCTCGGCACTCATATTGCCGGTATGCAGATGAATATCGGCCCGTTCCGGTTGTTCGTAAGGACTGTCAAAGCCGGTGAAATTCTTGATCTCACCGCTTCGGGCCTTTTTATACAGGCCCTTGGGGTCGCGCTGTTCGCATATCTCAAGAGGTGTATCCACAAAGACCTCAACAAATTCATGATCTTCCAGCATCTGGCGTACCATGCGCCGCTCTGCCCGGAAAGGAGAGATAAAGGCGGTCAATACGATCAGCCCTGCATCAACCATCAATTTTGCCACTTCGCCCACCCGGCGGATATTCTCCACCCGGTCCGCATCCACAAAGCCCAAATCCCGGTTCAGGCCATGGCGTACATTGTCCCCGTCCAACAAATAAGTATGCTTGCCGCGCGCATGGAGTTTCTTTTCCACCAGATTGGCAATAGTGGATTTACCGGAGGCACTGAGGCCGGTAAACCACAGAACAACCGGCTTTTGACGTTTTTGTGCCGCGCGCACATCTTTGTTCACATCCACCGCCTGCCAATGGACATTGGTGGCCCTGCGCAGGCCGAAATCTATCATGCCCGCCGCCACGGTCACATTGGTGATTTTATCAATCATGATAAAGGCGCCGAGCGCGGCATTGTCCCGGTAAGGCTCATAGACAACCGGCGTATCAAGGTTGATGTTACACAGCCCCACTTCATTGAGCGCCAGCGTTTTCCCGGCCTCATGTTCCAGTGAATTCACATTGACTTTATATTTAAGCTCAGTCACCTCGCCGGTTACGGTCTTGTTGGTGGTCTTAATCAGATAAGGCCGCCCCGGCAGCAAAGGTTGATCATGCATCCAGATAATTTTGGCTTGAAACTGATCGGTAACTTCCGGGCGTTTGTCAAATTCTGAAATCACATCGCCCCGGGAAATATCTATTTCATCGGTCAGGGTCAGGGTTACGGCCTGATCCGCCATAGCGTGATTCAGGTCGCCGTCATAGGTGACGATGGATTTTACATGGCTGGTCTTACCGCTAGGCAAGGCGATTACCGGATCACCCGGTTTGATTGTTCCGGCGGCAATGGTGCCGGAAAAACCGCGAAAGTCCAGATTGGGCCGATTGACCCACTGAACCGGCAAACGGAAAGGCTGTGCCGCCCGCTCATGGCTTACATCAATGCTTTCCAGATGAGCCATCAGGGTCGGGCCGTCATACCAATTCATATGGGTGCCGCCATCCATGATATTGTCACCTTTGAGGGCTGACATGGGGATGAAGCGAATGCTTGAAAAATCCAGATTTTCTGCAAAAGCCCGGAATTCTTTTTCGATAGCCTGAAAAACCTCCTGATCATAATCCACAAGATCCATCTTGTTGATTGCCACCACCGCATGGCGAATGCCCAGAAGATTAACGATATAACTGTGGCGCCGGGTTTGGGTCAAAACGCCTCGCCGGGCATCAATCAAAATCACGGCCACATCGGCGGATGAGGCTCCGGTGGCCATATTGCGGGTATATTGCTCATGACCCGGCGTATCGGCGACAATGAATTTACGTTTATCGGTGGCGAAAAAGCGATAGGCCACATCAATAGTAATGCCCTGTTCGCGCTCGGCGGCGAGGCCATCCACAAGCAAAGCAAAGTCAATTTCTCCGCCTTGCGTGCCGACTTTTTTGCTGTCATCCTCAAGACTGGCCAGTTGATCTTCAAAAATTAGTTTCGAATCATAGAGCAGGCGGCCAATGAGGGTCGATTTGCCGTCATCCACACTGCCGCAAGTGATAAAGCGCAGGAAGCTCTTATGCTCTTGCTCCGTCAGATAGGCATCAATATCGCTAGCAATCAGGTCCGATTGGGCGGTTTCATAGGTTTTGGATTTCTCAGACATCAGAAATAACCCTCCTGCTTCTTCTGCTCCATGGAGGCATGGGCGTCCTTGTCAATGGCCCGCCCCTGTCGTTCTGAGGTTCTGGTGAGCAGCATTTCCTGTATGATCTCCGGCAGGGTCGCGGCGGTCGATTCCACAGCTCCAGTCAGCGGATAGCAGCCTAATGTGCGAAAGCGAACCATCTTCATATCCGGTTCTTCACCGTCCAGGAGCGGCATCCGGTCATCATCGACCATCACCAGCATACCATCCCGTTCCACCACCGGGCGGCGGGCGGCAAAATAAAGCGGCACGATGGGAATTTTTTCCAGATGGATATATTGCCAGATGTCAAGTTCCGTCCAGTTGGACAAGGGAAAGACGCGCATGCTCTCGCCTTTACTGATACGGTTGTTATAGATATTCCACAGTTCGGGCCGCTGATTTTTCGGGTCCCAGCGGTGTTGAGCGGACCGGAAGGAAAAGATACGTTCCTTGGCCCGTGATTTCTCCTCATCCCGCCGCGCCCCGCCAAAGGCCGCATCAAAACCATATTTGTCCAAAGCCTGTTTCAAGCCTTGAGTCTTCATAACATCCGTATGGACCGCCGACCCGTGGGAGAAGGGGCCGATGCCCTGCTCAACGCCCTGTTCATTAATATGGACCAGCAGATTGAGACCATGATCAGCGACAAATTTTTCCCGAAACGCGATCATCTCACGGAATTTCCATGTGGTATCCACATGCATCAGCGGGAAGGGC
>DRKK01000166.1 GCA_011051815.1 Sphingomonadales bacterium
CAGAACGGCCAATTGGCGTGGGGTGAGGGTAGAGGCGGCATCTTGTGCCTTCGGTGTTTCTTTTACCGTGGTTTCAAGGCTCGCCATGCTGAAGGAACCCAAGGCCTCGGTCGGGATATAGGTGCTGCCGGACATGACCAGCCGGATGGCATTTTTCATCACCTCCTGAGAGGATGATTTGGGCAGGTATCCCATGGCACCGTAAGAAAAACTTTCCCGGACCACATCCACCTGATCGGTTGAGGACACCATGACAACGGGGACGGCGGGCACTTTGCTGCGGATGGAAATCAGGGCGGAAAAACCATCGGCACCCGGTAGTTTTAGGTCCAGCAGGATCAGGTCAAAGGCCGGGTTGTCTTCCAATGCCTGCAGGGTTTCCCTCACATTGACCGTACAGACACAGTCCGCATCCCGGGCAAGCACATTCCTTACCACCCCTTTCAGGGCTTCATGGAAAAGCGGATGGTCATCGGCAATGAGAATGCGTTTATGGGTCATGATGCCGTGATCATAAGGCAAAACTACCCTTTCAAACAATCTTTATATTGTTGCCGGAGGGTAATTTTCTTGATCTTGCCGGTGGCGGTCAGGGGCATATCATCGACAATAAAGACCGCGTCCGGCATCCACCATTTGGCAATCTTGCCTTTGAGGAAATCCAGTATCTCTGCCTCGGTTGGTTGTTGACCCGGGGCGGGTTTGATGACCAGAATGGGCCGTTCCTCCCACTTGGGATGGAACACGCCGACCACGCCTGCCTGCAACACTTTGGGGTGACCCACCGCCAGATTTTCGATGTCAATGGAGCTGATCCATTCCCCGCCCGACTTGATCACATCCTTGGACCGATCAGTGATCTTCATATAACTATATTGATCAATGGTCACCACATCGCCGGTGGGGAACCAGCCATCCTTGTCCAGAACCTTGCCGCCCTCATTGCGGTAATAGCTGGCCGTCACCCACGCCCCGCGCACCCACAGGTCACCGTAGGCCACCCCGTCACGGGGAACGGGCTTGCCGTCTTCGTCAAGGACTTTGATCTCAAGGCCAAACTGAACCCGGCCCTGTTTGTCCATGACGTCTTCACGTATTTCTGGCGGCAGAGCGTCCACCTCCGGCGTTGGACAGGCCACAACCCCCAGCGGGCTGGTCTCGGTCATGCCCCAGAGTTGCAGAACGGACACGCCATATACTTCGCGGAATTTCTCGGTCATGGCCTTGGGTACTGCCGAGCCGCCAATCATGGTCCGTTTCAGGGTGTCTACTTTTTTGCCGCTGTCTTCCAGATATTGAAACAGCATGGAAAAGACCGTCGGCACCGCGCAGGAGAAGGTCACGCCTTCACTTTCAATCAGATGATGGATATGTTCCCCGTCCATTTTTGGCCCCGGTAGCACCAGCTTGGCCCCCAGCATGGCCGCAACGTAGGGCAGGCCCCAGGCATTGGCATGATACATGGGCGCGATGGGCATGACCACATCATAGATGGACAGGCCATAGGCACTATTCTGGGCCGCTGACAGGGCATGAATGATGGTGGAACGGTGGCTGTAGAGCACCCCCTTGGGGTTGCCGGTGGTGCCGCTGGTATAGCAGAGTGATGAGGCCGCCCGTTCGTCAAATGTGGGCCAGTCATAATCCGCGCTTTCGGCGGCCAGAACATCCTCATAGCATAGAACGCCCGGCAGGCTGGTTTCCGGCATATGGTCCCGGTCGGTCAGGATAATGATCTTCTCTACGGTCTTGAGCTCCGGCAATAGCTTTTCCACCAGAGGCACAAAATCTAGGTCAATGAACAGAATACGGTCCTCGGCATGATTGATGATATAGCTGATCTGTTCATCAAACAGGCGCGGGTTGGTGGTATGCAGGACGGCCCCCATGCCGGATACGCCGTAGAACAGCTCGAAATGACGATAGGTGGTCCAGGCCAATGTGCCAACCCGGTCGCCTTGCTCAATGCCGAACTGATTAATCAGCGCATTGGCCAGTTGTTTTGCTCTTTGTTCCGCTTCACGATAGCTATAGCGGTGGATGGGGCCTTCGACACTGCGGCTGACGATCTCCATCCTGCCGTGATATTCCGATGCATAGCGTAGCAGGGACGAGATCATCAAATCACTCTCCTGCATCAATCCCGGTATGGTCATAATGGTCGTAACTCCTTGTTCATGCTGTTTTTGTTTCGGCAAGTTTCAGGTCATTGATCATCTGTTCACGCATTTTGAATTTTTGTATCTTGCCCGTTACGGTCATGGGAAATTCATCCACAAAGCGCACATAGCGCGGAATTTTATAATGGGCGATCTGTCCTTTGCAAAAATTGCGCATGTCCTCTGCGCTTGATTTTTCGCCTGGCTTCAGGCATATCCAGATGCAGAGCTCCTCACCATATTTATCATCGGGAACGCCAAAGACCTGTGCGTCCTGTATCTTGGGATGGCCATAGAAAAATTCTTCCACCTCCCGGGGATAGACATTCTCCCCGCCCCGGATCACCATGTCTTTCAGGCGGCCCACAATATTGCAATAGCCCTCTTCATCCAGAACTGCCAGATCGCCCGTATGCATCCAGCCGTCCTCGTCAATAGCCTCTGCGGTTTGTGCCGGGTCGGCCCAATAGCCCTGCATCACTGAATAGCCCCGGGTGCATAGCTCGCCTTCGGCACCCCGTTCCGTGATTGCACCGTCCCCGTCAATGATCTTGACCTCAACATGGGGGTGGATGCGTCCGACGGTGGATACCCGTTTACCCATGGGGTCATCGGTACTGCTTTGAAAACTGACCGGGCTGGTTTCTGTCATGCCGTAGGCGATGGTGACTTCGGTCATATTCATTTCGGCGAACACCCGCTTCATGACCTCTATGGGACAGGAGGCCCCGGCCATAATGCCTGTCCTGAGATGACTGAGGTCATAGGATTTCAGGTCCGGCAGGTCCAGTTCGGCGATGAACATGGTCGGTACACCATGCAGGGCCGTGCATTTCTCATCGGCCACCGCGCGCAGGGTCTGGGCCGGGTCAAAACCCTCGCCCGGCAGCACCATACAGGCCCCGTGGGTGACGCAGGTCAGGCTGCCCATGACCATGCCAAAACAATGATAGAGCGGCACCGGAATACACAGGCGGTCATGTTTGGT
This sequence comes from Sphingomonadales bacterium, assembly GCA_011051815.1. Classification (GTDB taxonomy): domain Bacteria; phylum Pseudomonadota; class Alphaproteobacteria; order Sphingomonadales; family Emcibacteraceae; genus Paremcibacter. The sequence continues at coordinate 3,148 of DRKK01000166.1, forward strand.
AAACCCCATGGCCTGCCCCACATTATAACCGTTATTGAGGATATTACGGTGGGTCAGGGTTGCCCCCTTGGGGGCGCCTGTGGTGCCGCTGGTGAATTGAATATTGATGGCCTCATCGGGGTTGAGACTTGCCTGTACAGCCTCTAATTGCGCACGATTTCCCGCATTTGCCCGCCCGGATATATCCTTAAAATTATAACAGCCTGCTGTTTTATCAGTCCCTAACCGGATGACCGTGGACAGATGGGGCAGTTTTTCTGATTTGAGCTGTCCCGGTGGGCAGTTTTCAAGCTCCGGGGCCAATGTTTGTAGCATGTCAATATAGGTGCTGCTCTTGAAACGCTCTGCGGTAATCAGGGCCTTTGCCGCCACCTTGTTCAGGGCATATTCCAGCTCGGACAGGCGGTAGGCCGGGTTGATATTGACCTGAATAAGCCCCGCCTTTGCCGTGGCATATTGGGTGATGATCCATTCGGCACAATTGGGCGCCCATATGGCCACCCGGTCACCGGGTTCAAGGCCCAGCGACAACAAACCCGCCGCAAAATCTGTGGCTTGCTGGGCAAATTCAGCATAAGTCCAGCGTATGCCCTGATCACAGACCACCAACAGATCACGGTCCGCATATTTGACCACGGCCTGATCAAATAGATCACCGATGGTCAGGTCAATCAGAGGGCTGTCTTTGTCCCCTTTCACGATGCTTTGACGTTGTGCCGTCATTTTTTTCTCCCTAATGGTGGAATAATAGTCAATATTCACCAGAATGACTATAAGACAAAGGCTTAGGTTTCGCCATAGTTGCCATCTGCGACTTTAGTATCAGATAGGTGAAATATTCTGTTTCCAGTGCGGGGCGCTGTTATGTATAAGGGGGGAACGTGTTTTATTTGTAATAAGGAATTTTCTATGTCTATCTGGTCTTCAATCATTGGCGGGGCTGCGGGGGGCGCGATCCTTGGCGGGCCGATCGGCGCGATTATCGGGGCCGTTGCTGGGCATTATATTGGCAAGCGGATTGGGGACGGTGCGGGCGTTGCGACTGACCAGATTACCTTTACCATAGGGGTCATAGCCCTTAGCGCCAAGATGGCCAAAGCCGATGGCCATGTGAGCCGGGAAGAGATTGACGCCTTTAAACAGGCCTTTCAGGTGCCCGAAGGCGAGATGAAAAATGTGGCGCGGGTCTTTAACATGGCCCGCAAGGAAGCCACCGGATTTGAGCCTTACGCCCGCCAGCTGGCCAAGCTGTTCCGTGACAAGCCTGCCATGCTGGAAGAATTGCTTAATATTCTGTTTTATATCGCCCGGGCGGATAATGTGGTGCATCCGGCGGAGCTGGAGTTCCTGTGGAAAGTGGCTGAGATATTCGGCTTCAGCCAGGCGGAATTTGATCGGTTGCGGGCGGAAAATCTGGGGCCGGTCAAGGGGGACCCCTATGTGATCCTGGGGGTTAGCCGGGATGCCACGGATAAGGAAATCAAATCCGCCTACCGCAAATTGATCAAGGAACATCATCCGGATCTCTTGGCTTCTCAGGGCCTGCCGCAGGAATTTATCGAGGTGGCTAACGAAAAGCTGTCGGTGATCAATGTGGCCTATGATCATATTGAAAAAGAACGGGGCCTGAAGTAACCCATGCCCATTCATCACATACTGTTGGCCTTTCTGGTTTCATTGGTTTGGGGGGTGAATTTTGTGGTGATGAAAATTGGTCTGGATTCTTTGTCGCCGTTTTTGTTCGTGGCCTTTCGCTTTGCCCTTGTTCTGTTGTTGCTGTTTCCATGGTTGCGGATTGTTAAGGGCCATATGTGGCTCATTCTGGCCATTGGGCTGTGTCTGGGCGGGTTGCATTTCGCCTTTGCCATCATGGGGCTTGAGCTGGCGGAAAATGTCACTTCGGTCGTTGTTATCGTGCAATTGCATGTGCCACTGACCCTGATTATGGCTCATTTTCTGTTGAAAGAACGGCTTAGCTATTGGCGGGGAGGCGGTATTCTGGTGGCTTTTCTTGGTGTTTTGATCATCACCTTTGACCCGGCCATTGTCGAAGAACGTCTGGCCATTATCATTATTTTCGTGGCGACTCTGCTCTATTCTCTGGGGGCTATCCTCATGCGTAAACTTAAAAATGTGGGGGTTTTCAATACCCAGGCCTGGACAGCGGTGGTCGGTTTTCCCATTTTGCTCAGCCTGTCGCTGACCACCGAAAGCGGGCAGGTGGCACAGGTGATGGCCATGGGTTTTACCGGTTGGGCGGCAATTTTCTATACGGCGATTTTATCGTCCGTGGTTGGCTATGGGGGCATGAATTTCCTGCTTAAACATCATCCGGTGACCTTGATCGCGCCAATTTTACTCAGCACACCCGTATTCGCCACCGTGGCTGCTGTCATTACATTTGGCGATGAGTTAACGCCACGTTTCTTGGCCGGGGCGAGCCTGACCATGCTGGGACTTGGGGTTATTCACCTGCGTGACTGGTGGAAAAAACGTCAGGTGGTCAGGGAGCTTTTGCCATGATTTCTTATTCCTCACCAAATTTCGATGACCGGCCATCGGGCGTAAAAGTCAAATATCTGGTCCTGCATTATACCGGCATGGCCACGGGGCAGGCCGCATTGGACAGATTATGTGATCCGGTGGCAAAAGTGAGCGCTCATTATCTGATAGAGGAAGACGGGCGGGTATTTTCTCTGGTGGCCGAGTGTAAGCGGGCCTGGCATGCGGGGGTATCGTCATGGGCGGGGGACCGTGATATTAACGGCCTGTCCATTGGGATTGAACTGGTCAATCCGGGCCATGACGGGCCGGGGTACAGGGGTAATTACCGCCCCTTTCCCATGGCACAGATGACGGCATTGCGGGGTTTGTGCAAAGACATTCTGTCCCGCCATGACATTCTGCCGCAGCATATTCTGGGCCATTCCGATGTGGCACCAATGCGCAAATGTGATCCGGGGGAGCTGTTCGACTGGCGCTATCTGGCATCGGAAGGCATCGGCTTATGGCCAAAGGGGGATGTTCCGTCCCTAGGTCAGAATTGGCGGGATATTTCCGTTGTTCAACAGAATCTGGCGGATTTTGGCTATGATATTAAGGTCACGGGCAAGCTGGATTCAC
>DRKK01000167.1 GCA_011051815.1 Sphingomonadales bacterium
ATGTAAATCCTTGACCAGATCACTGGTGCCCATGACAAAACAGGTCAAACAGTCGGTACTGGCGGCGATTTCTGCGGCCCGCAACATGGCGTATGGCGTTTCCATCATGCACCAGATTTTGGTCTTGTCCGGCGCGCCGTATTTGATCATCATTTCCTCGGCCTGCCGGACCATATGGGCAGATTCTACCTTGGGCAGAAGAATCGCATCCGGCCCCGCGGCACAGGCCGCCGCCATGTCATCCGCGCCCCACGGACTATCCAGCCCATTGATGCGAATGATAAGCTCCCGCGCCCCGTAGCCACCGTCTTTCACCGCTGCCGCAACCAGATCGCGGGCCTCTTCCTTGGCCGCCACGGCCACTGCATCCTCAAGGTCCAGAATAAGGCCATCCGCCGCCAGCGTCTTGGCCTTTTCCAAAGCACGCGGGTTAGAACCGGGCATATATAAAACACTACGGCGCGGTCTGATCTGGTCACTCATGGGCAGTATCCTCACTATTCTTGATATATTATTTCACATTAAGCCGTTCGTTTATATATAATATTGCGCTGCATGACAAGATGTTGCGTTGCAATATAAGTTAAGATGTAAAATCATATTGATTTGTAATTAAATAACCCCCATCATGGAAAAAACATCAAGGGATAATTTTATATGACCAGCCTGATTAAAACCACCGTCCTCGGCTTTATCACATTTTTTTTCATAACCTCTGTCCATGCTCAATCCTTGTCCGAACAGGACAGGGCGCAGATTATGGCGCTGAAAAAAACCGCTCTCTCCTCAAACCTCGCCTATGAGATTGACGAGTCGCTGACCACGGAGGTTGGGCCACGCCGGGTGGGCACGCCGGGGGACAAGCTGGGCATTGACTGGGCGGTGGCCAAGATGAAACAGCTTGGCTTTGACAAGGTCTGGACCGAAGACGTCACCCATTACGCCTGGCACAGAGGCACCGCAGAGGCCCGTATTCTGGCCCCTTATCCCCAAAAGATGGTGGCGATTGCCCTCGGCGGCAGTGTGGGCACGCCCAAGACAGGTCTTAGTGCTGAAGTGGTGGAATTTGCCGATTTTGCCGCCCTTAAAGCCGCCGCACCGGGCAGCCTTGACGGCAAGATTGCCTATGTCTCTTACCGCATGGAACGCAAGATCAACGGCGCGGGCTATGGCCCCGCGGTCAGAACCCGCGGCGCCGGTCCCTCTGTTGCCGCCAGCAAGGGGGCGCTTGCCCTGATCATCCGCTCCGTGGGCACCGATAACAACCGCATTGGTCATACGGGTGGGCTACATTACAAAGACGGCATCGCCAAAATCCCTGCCGCCGCCCTGTCCAACCCTGACGCAGACCTGCTGTCCAATCAGATCAGGCGCGGCAAGCCGGTCAAGGTCTTCCTGAAACTGACCGCAGAACGCCGGGATGATACCCCGGTCATCACCCATAATGTCATCGGTGAGGTCACGGGCCGCACCCATCCGGATGAATATGTGGTCATGGGCGCCCATCTGGACAGCTGGGACGTGGGCACCGGGGCCGTGGATGACGGTATCGGCGTGTCTATCTCCCTCGCCGCCGCCCATTATATTGCCAGCCTGCCCGAACGGCCAAAACGCACCATCCGGGTGATCCTGTTTGCCGCCGAGGAAGTGGGATTAGTCGGCGCAGAAGAATATGTCCGCAAACATGAAGATGATATGGTCAATCACATAATTGGCGCGGAATGGGATTTTGGCACCGGGCGAATTTATGAAATGACCCCCGGCGTTGGCCCCTCTGCCCTGAATGCGATACGTGAGCTGGCCGGTCTTCTGGCCCCGCTCGGCGTTTCCCTAAGCCCGAAAAATACCGCCAAGGGACAGTCCGACATGAGCGCGCTGGGCAACAAGGGGATGCCCGCCATCAATTTCGAGCCCGACGGCATGGCCTATTTCGATTATCACCATACGGAGAATGATACGCTGGACAAAGTGGATGCAGAAGCCCTGAAACAGAACACCGCTGTCTATGTCATCTACAGCTATTTCGCCGCCCAGTCGGGGGTTGACTTCAGGAAGTGAGAACCACTTTCACACACCCCCCGAACCAACATTAAATTATCCCCCCTGAATTTAGGTCAGGGTCCATGTTTGATACACTTTATTGTCGGACAGGTGGATTCTGAAACAAGTTCAGAATGACGCAATAGGGGGCGTGCGATAAGCTTTTTATAACCCAAACCATAATGTCCCCACCTATATGTCACCCTGAATTCAGTTCAGGGTCCATGCTTGATACATTTCGTTATCGGACAGATGGATGCTGAACCACGTTCAGCATCCCCATAAAATCCGGCGTTGTTATCGCCTTACCAACCGCATTTACGGTCTTTATTCTGTTCGTCCAGCCATACTTTCAGCGGGGCGAAATATTCCAGTACGGCGCTGCCGTCCATCTGGCGGGTGCCGGTGAAGGCTTCCAAGGCATCAGGCCAGGGCTTACTTGCCCCCATTTCCAGCATGGCATTAAGTTTCTTACCAACCTCCTTGTTGCCGTAAATGGTACAGCGGCTCAGCGGGCCGTCATATCCGGCCTGCGCGCAGGCGGCCTTGTGGAACTGGAACTGTAAAATATGAGCGAGGAAATAACGCATATAGGGCGTATTGCCCGGAATATGATATTTCGCCCCCGGATCAAAGGCGTTCGCATCGCGTGCCACCGGTGGCCGGATACCCTGATATTTCAGGCGCAGGTCCCACCAGCCTTGGTTATAAGTCTCCGGTGTCAGCTCCCCATTAAACACCTGCCAGCGCCATTGGTCCACCATCAGGCCAAAGGGCAGGAAAGCCACCTTGTCCAAAGCCCGGCGCATGAGCAATCCAATGTCGCCCTCTGGTCCCGGAACCTTGTCAATCAGGCCAAGCTGTTTTAAGTAATCCGGGGTAATGCTAAGCGCAATGGCATCGCCGATGGCCTCATGGAAACCGTCATTGGCCCCGCCCTGATGGAGCGTGCTCTGGTTTTGATAGGCCCGTTGATAGAAATTATGCCCGAGCTCATGATGAATGGTTTTAAAATCCTCCGCATTGATCTTGGTACACATTTTAATGCGGACATCATCCTTACTGTCAATGTCCCATGCGCTGGCATGACATTGAACCTCCCGGTCGCGGGGTTTGGTGATCAGGGACCGTTCCCAGAAAGTTTCGGGCAGCGGATCAAGGCCCAGCGAGGTGAAAAACTGCTCGCCGGTTTTCACCATCTTGACCTCGTCATAGCCCTTTTCTTTTAAGGACGCGGTGAGGTCATAACCAATGCTGCTGCCTTCGGGCGCGACAAGTTCATATATATTGCCCCATTGCTGGGCCCACATATTACCCAACAAGTGCGCCGGAATCGGTTGATCCAGCGGCACAATATCATCGCCGTATTTCTCATTCAGCTTGGCCCGTACATGACATTGCAGGCTGTCATAAAGCGGCTTTACCTGATCCCACAGGCGATCGGCTTCTTTGCGGAAATCATCGGCGGGCATATCATATCCTGCGCGCCACATATAACCCACATCACTATAGCCAAGCTCCTTAGCTCCCTTGTTGGCAATAGCCACCATGCGGGCATATTTATCCTTCATGGCCGGGGAGATGGTCCGCCAGGCTTCCCAGGCTTTCAGCAATTCCGCCGGGTCACGGGACTCGGCCATCACATCTTCCAACTGGCCCAGGGTGCGGCCCTCTGGCCCCTTGCCCGTGGCATACATGCTGTCCAGATCAGCGGATATGGTGGCCAGTTCCTTATTTTCCGCCGCATTGGTCGGCGCGGGCAGGGTGATGCCCAGCTTGATCATTTCCATCTTGCGCCGCAAAACCGGGTCAAGGTCAAGGTCGTTGAACTGTTTGGCTTCATTGGCGTATTTAACCGCCAGCGCCGTCATATCGCCGCCCACCTTGGCCGCCATGGCGTTGGTATCCACGGTCATGAAATTGGCCTGAACCCAGAATACCTGGGCGGCAAATTCATTTTTCTCGGCAAAATCTGCTTCCACCGCATCAACAAAGGCCTTGGCCTCTGCCGGGGTAACGATTTTCACGTCCTTATCCGTTTCAACACTTACATTACATCCGGCCAGCATAAGCGCGATTACCAGAATACTTGTCTTTCCAATCATAATAAAACTCCCTTGAATTATTTTGTCTGTTTATGGTTTTTGGCGGCGGCAATATAAGCCTTCACCTGTTCTTCCAGTATGTCCAGCGGCATGGCCCCCCGTGTCAGGATGACGTCATGGAAGGCCCGCAAGTCAAAATCCTTGCCCAAGGCCTTTTTGGCCATATCCCGCAATTCCAGAATTTTCAGCATGCCCATTTTATAGGCCAGCGCCTGTCCCGGCCAAACCATATAGCGTTCAATCTCCGCCACCACATCGCTCATGGCATAGCCCGTATTACGGAACATATAATCTATGGCCTTCTCGCGGGACCATTTCTTATAATGCAGGCCCGTATCCACCACCAACCGCACAGCGCGGAATAATTCCGCCTGAAGGCGGCCAATGTCATCAAAGCTGTTGTCCTGCAACCCCAAGTCCTTGGCCAGCCGTTCAGAATAAAGCGCCCAGCCTTCTATGTAAGCCGTATAGCCACCGAATTTGCGGAACATGGGGATGTCTTTCAGCTCTTGGGCAATGGCGATCTGAAAATGATGGCCGGGAACCGCCTCATGATAGGCCAGCGTGCGCATGCCATATTTCGGGGTCGCCTTGATGTCATAAAGATTGGCCCAGAAAATGCCGGGGCGTGAACCGTCCAGCGCCGGACCGGAATAATAGGCACCGGGCGCGGATTTTTCCGAAAATTTCGGTACCCGCCGTACCTCAACCCCCATTTTGGGCACCACATTGAATACATCCCGCACCCGGGCGTTCACTTCCTCTATGATGGTGGCGTAATCTTTCAATATCTGGGCGCGGCCTTTGTCGTCATCACTGTAATAAAAACGGTCTTCCTTGGCCATATCCTGTATCAGAACCTCGAAACCTTTGGTGGTGTCATAACCCTCTTTTTTCAGGATCGACATGATCTCACCCTGTATGCGCGCCACTTCACTCAGGCCAAGGGCGTGAATTTGGGCCGCCGTCATATTGATGGTGGTACTTTCGTGGATTTTTGCCTGATAATAATTATCACCGTCAGGCAGTTTCCAGACACCCGCATCATTGCTGGCGATCTTTTCCTGCGCCTTTAAAAAGCCGAGCATCTCATCATAGGCCGGATAGACCGTTTGTTTGATGGCGGCCTCTGCCTTGGCATAGAGAGCATCCTTGGCCTTGTCGTCAATATCTTTCAGGTCAGCCACTTTGCTGGCGAAGGTTTTATAGAGGATATTGTCTTTCGGGGCCTGTTTGGTAAAGGCCTCATTGGCGGCAATCACCTTGGTCAGCAAAGATTTAGGCAGGATGATGCCTTTTTCCTGCTGAATTTTCATGCGCGCCAGAATGTCATCAAACTGTTCCTTTACCCCGTAAAGGCGGGCAATATAATCCTCGGCTTCTTCAGCCGAACTGATCTGGTGATAGCCATTCATAAACAGCGGATAGTCGTTCATCAGGCCGTCCAGCTGGGTGATGCTATAGCCGTGAAAGCGGTATTTATCCAAGGCAAAATCATTTTCCATCTGCCAGGCCATAAGCCGGGCTGACAACCGTTCATCGGCGTCCAGTTTTTTCACATCATAGCTTTTCAGCAGATCATAATTATGATGCTCCAGCACCATATTCTTTTCTTCATGGGCCAGTGAACGGTCATCAAGTTTATTATGGCGCCATTTCTTGCCCTGCTGCTCCATAAAGCGGGTATAGGTGAGGTTTTCCGGGGAATCCATCAGGCTTTCTTCAAAAACCTGCTGAAAGAAATCATTGATTTCAACCGGGGCCTTATCAATGGCAAAGGCGGCGGCACTGCTCATCAGCGTGACAAGCGCACCGGAAATAATTTTATGTTTGAATGATGTGAAACAAGACAATGTCAGTCCTCCTTAATTGCAACGTGCAGACGTTAACAAATGGGCGGGAATTGTCCTATCAAAAACGCCGTAAAAAAACAAATAAAGCGGCAGATACGCTATATCCACCGCTTTATAAAATTATCTTCTGATCAAGGGCCAGAAATCGAAATATTCGATCAGCCTTTTTTCAGATAATCATTACATAGCTTTTCGGCAATCTGAATCGCATTCAGGGCCGCACCCTTCAAAAGATTGTCCGAAACACACCACAGGTTGATCCCGTTTTCTACGGTCACATCGCGGCGCATGCGGCTGATATAAGTGGCAAATTCCCCGGCACAATCCACCGGCGTGATATAGCCGCCGTCTTCGCGCTTATCCACCACCATAATCCCCGGTGCGGCGCGCAGAAGGTCATATATCTCTGCCTCATCCACCGGATTTTCAAATTCAATATTGATGGATTCTGAATGGCCAAGGAACACGGGTACCCGCACGCAGGTGGCGGTCAGGCGAATATCCGGATCAAGTATTTTAGCGGTCTCGGCCACCATTTTCCATTCTTCCTTGGTATCACCGCTGTCCATGAACACATCAATATGGGGGATCACGTTAAAAGCGATCTGTTTGGGGTATATTGCCGGCTCCACCGGGTCATTGACAAAAATCGCCCGGGTCTGGCTCCAAAGCTCATCCATGGCCGCGCGGCCACTGCCCGATACGGACTGATAGGTTGAGACCACCACCCGCTTGATTTTGGCATAATCATGGAGCGGCTTTAAGGCCACCATCATCTGCGCCGTGGAGCAGTTGGGATTGGCAATGATGTTCTTTTTGGTATAGCCCGCAATGGCCCCGCCGTTCACCTCCGGCACGATCAGCGGCACATCCGGGTCCATGCGGAAATAGGAGCTGTTATCAATCACCACGCAGCCCTGCGCCCCGATTTTTTCAGCCCATTTCTTGGACACCGAACCGCCCGCCGACATGAGCGCAATATCCGTACCGGTAAAATCATACTCATCAAGGCATTTAGTTTTGATGGTCCGATCGCCAAAGGTAACCTCCTGCCCCAGAGACCGGCGAGAGGCCAGCGCCACCACTTCCGATGCGGGGAATTGACGTTCCGCCAGTATATTCAACATTTCCCGGCCAACATTTCCGGTTGCGCCGACAACGGCAACTTTATAAGACATAATTCACTCCAATGATTATCTGTTCAGGCTGTCCAGCGCCTGTAAAATACTGTCGCCCATAACGGCGGTTGAAACCTTGGCCTTGCCCGGCTGCATAATATCCGCCGTGCGCAGGCCGCCCGCCAGAACCTGCTTGACCGCATCCTCAATAAGCTGTGCTTCATCGGCGCAGTCATAGGTATAGCGCAAGGCCATGGCGAGGCTCATGATGGTGGCAATGGGGTTGGCCACACCCTGACCTGCTATATCCGGCGCACTGCCGTGAACCGGCTCATACATGGCGCCGCTGCCCTTGGCCCCGAGTGCCGCAGAGGGCAGCATACCAAGAGAGCCCGTGAGCATAGCCGCCACATCGCTGAGCAGATCACCAAACAGGTTATCGGTGACGATCACATCAAACTGTTTGGGATTGCGCACCAGTTGCATGGCACAGCTGTCGGCCAGCATATGCTCCAGCCTGATAGTGGGATAGTCGGCCCCGATTTTGGTTACTTCTTCCCGCCACAGCAGGCCGCTTTCCATCACATTGGCCTTTTCACAGGAAATCAGACGGCCATCCCGCTTGGCGGCCATGTCAAAGGCCACCCGGGCGATACGATGTATTTCTGATGTGGTGTAAACCTGCGTGTTGACGCCGCGCCGTTCACCATTTGGCAAATCCTCAATACCGCGTGGCTCCCCGAAATATACCCCGCCGGTCAGCTCGCGCACGATCATAATATCAAGGCCGCTCACCAATTCCGGTTTCAGGCTGGAAGCCTCCACCAGCGCATCAAAACAGATGGCCGGGCGCAGATTGGCAAACAGCTCAAGCTCCTTGCGCAGGATCAGTAAACCCGCCTCCGGACGTTTGTCATAATCGACCCCGTCCCATTTTGACCCGCCCACAGCCCCCAGCAGAACCGCATCAACCTCTTTGGCACAGGCCAGCGCATCGTCGGACAAGGGCTTGCCATAAACATCATAGGCCGCGCCGCCCACATGATCCTCATGGACGGTAAAATCAAGACCGCGATGGCTCACCAGCCAGTCAATGACCCGCCGGGCTTCGGCCATGATTTCCGGGCCAATCCCGTCACCGGGCAACATAAGTAGGGATAGTTTTTTGGGCATGGTTTAATCCTTAAACAACCACGGCTGGCTGAGCCGTGTTTTCGCTTCATAATCTTTGATCACATCTTTTTTCTGTAACGTCAGGCCAATATCGTCCAGCCCGTTAAGCAGGCAATGGCGGCGGTAGGGATCGATCTCAAAGGAAACCACACCGCCGTCCGGGCCGGAAATTTCCTGTTTTTCAAGGTCAACAGTGATGATGGCATTGGCCCCCCGCCCGGCATCATCCATCAACAGGTCAATGATGTCTTGCGGCAGG
>DRKK01000168.1 GCA_011051815.1 Sphingomonadales bacterium
ATGTATCGGTTTGACATATTATCTATCCCCAGCGAGGAAGATGGCCTTGAAGGGCTGTTGGTCAATAAGGTGGGAGATTCCACTTGGCGCGGTCCTTATGTTTTACAACGTGAGGATTTAACTGACCCGTGGGGCAGGCCTTTTCAATATAGGCATGTGAATGGCCGCTATGAAATTTTAAGTCTCGGGGCGGATAATGAAATTGGCGGCAGTGGCGAGAATAGGGATTTGTTGCGCAAAGAATAAACTTGTGGGAGGGGTTGGGTGTGGTTTCTTGTACCAAATGTGGCAGTGATTTAAAGGATACGGCCAAATTCTGCGTCAAATGCGGACAACCCGTTGCATCAATTCAAAAGGCTGCTAAAGCGGTTAAAGTGAAAAAGAACACGCCAAAGGCGGTCCCAAAACCGGCCAAAGTGGCGGCCTCTCCGGTTCAGACGTCTACGCCGAAGAATAAAGCCCTGATTGCCAAGGCAATTGCCAAAGGATTAACGAAAAGCCTGACCACCAGCGCCCTTGTTCTTGGGCCGGGCATTGCCATTCTCATGGCTGGGTTTCAGGCGGTGGGGATGATCTGGCTTTTTCTCGGGTCTTTCTGGTTGATGGCGCGCTCCTATAAGAAGCCGTGGCGGCTAACGGTTCTATCCTGTTTGATTCCGCCCGTTGTAACGGTGATGAGTTACCTGATACAGCTCTGGTTGTTTTCCGGGGAGGCCTTTTCACTGCTGGCAATCGGCCTGGCCGTTGTGGCCGGGCTGTTGTTCGGATGGTGGCGCGGGCGGTCTCATCAAATTTATTGGGAGGGTAATTCATTATTTGCCAAGCGAACCTATGGCTATATGGTCACATGGGTTCTGGCTTATGGTTTTACTCAGGCATTGGCGGCAACGGCGTCCAGTGTATTGCTGATCCGGGCGGGGCTGGTGACGGGAGCCTTTACCACGACTGTATTGATGATGGTTTCTGTGATGCTGTTGCGTCAACGCAAAGCCATTGTCATGCCACCTATGCAGCATGTGGCGGCTTTGATTTTGGCCGGGGTTTTTGGTCTTGCTTTGTTGTTACCTCAGTCCACATGGGCTGCCAGTCAGGACAGCCGGGCGGCCGCCAATCGTGAGCTGGAGAAGGCCATTGACAGTGGGGTTGCCGCTGACCTGTATGGTGCGGCACTGGCCACCGGTCTTAATGATCAGTTGGGAATTACCAACCTCAGGCGAAAACGGAGCCAAGATAGCAGCCCGGATACGGAATCCTATGCGGGCTTTACCTTCAGTGTTGCCGAATTTACCGCCCGGGCCAACGGGGATAAAATGGAAATATTCATTCTTGCTGTGACGGGCCGGACCCTTAGGACCAAAATGTTGGTTAGCCTGATGGCCCCCACATTGTTAGATGAATTTCATTCGTGGATACTCAAGTCAAGCAAAGAGGATGGTGTCGATTTATCCAGTGCAATCACCCGGAAGGATTATGGTGAATATGGCTTGCTGATCAATGGCGAGGATAAGGGAAGTTCCATTGCTTTCGCCGTGATGGTGGCTGATGGCAGAGTGGTGATGCTTGGTTATAAGGCCGTTGGCCGGTTGGACCGGGTCGAAATGACAAAATCAATGGCGGAGGCCACACTGAGGTATCTTGACAGGATGTACACGGCGGGTCCCGGGTCCATTACCATTCCAAAAGAAGAAGCCACAGCAGCCACGGCGGCGACCCTTGTTATGCTGACCACGGCGGGCATCGCGGTCAGCCTTGTACAATCAATTGCCGCCGCCACAGGGCAGGTGGTTCAGGTGGTTGCCGAAACCACGGTTAACGAAGTGACCTCGGCCCTTGATGAGCAGGGGCTCGGCGACATGCCCCCGCCGGGAGACAGTCAGGAGGATGCCCCGCCGGATCAGCCGCCGCCGCGTCGGGGGCCGAACTTGTACAACAAAGAAGGTGAGGCCTTTGCGCGTAACGAGGAGGGGGAATATTGGGCCCCAAATGCCAAAGGTGACTGGGAATGGATGGGTGAAGATAAGGCACGGGAATCATCCGCGGCCCTGCGCGGGGAACGTCTGGACCGGGAAGCTGAGCAACGCTATCACGATCGTGAAACGGACAGGATGCTGAAAGAATCCCGTGAGAAAATTCAGGCCAAAAACCAGCGGGAGGAAGATGAATATCTGCGTCAGAAATGGCAGCAGGAACAGGATGAGGCGGCCCAAGAGGATCGCCGCGAACGTCTTGTGGCTCAGGCCCGGAAAATGGGTGAGCGCGAAGGCGGCGATCTGGAGGAAGAGATTAATCAACTGGTCAAAGACGGTAGCTATGACGGACTGGAGGACCTCTATCGGGAACGGTTGGAGCAACAGGTTACCGGTGGTGAAGCCGATTCTGCCAGTGAGCAAACTTGGGAAAAGGCGATGGCCGTGGGCGAATATGCGTCCCGTGGTGTGGTTGCTGCCGCCAAAGGGACTTTGATGGTGGCCGGGGGGCCTGCTGGTGCCGCTGCGACAGGTTTGGCCGTGGGGACGGTTTCTGCCGCCGAAGAGGGGGCAGAGAGCTATGTGCGTGGGGACAGCATGGGTGAGGTTGCAGCCAGAACCGCCGGCGGTTTCCTTAGCGGAGCAAAGGACGGCGTGGTTTCAGTATATGGCAATCTTCCGGGGACGGGCAAGGCTGCCAAACTTCTGGTGCCTGCGGGGTTGGATGCTGCGGAAACTTTTGTCCGAACTGGTGGAGATGGCAAGCAGGCGCTGGTTAGTGCGGTTGTCAGCGTCGCCGGGGATAGTCTGGGGAGCAAAATTGATGGTCTTGGTAATATGGTCACACGTGAAGCGGCCAGCGCCGGGGTCAGCATGGCGGCGGCAGAGGCAACCAATTATGCTGCAGGCGGTGAATTGGGCGATGCCTATCAGACAGCATTGGTTAATCATCTGGGAGGTAAAATTGGTAGCCGCGCCGGCACCCATTTTGTCAGTAAGGCTGGAGGCCTTGACGGGCCGGGTCTATTGCCCAAGGTTGAAGTGGATCATGAGCAGCGGGTTCGGGATGCTTTGGAAGGTGCCGAGGCATCAAAGACTGATATTCCCCTTGAAAATCAGTCAAAGGTTATTCAGGAGCTTGAAGAGAGTCGCCATCGCGCAGTGGATGTAGATGAATCTGGACGCCCCCGCCTTGATGCGGAGGGTAATGAGCTGACAACGGAATTTGTCAATCCCCGTAAAGCTCTGGAACAGCTTCAGGACCCAGCTTCAAGCCGCTCGGCTAAGTCAGGGCCTGAGGCCCTGAAACAGGCAATAATTGATACCCGCCAGAAAAAGATTTATGACCCTGCGGATCAGGAAACAATCCGGCGGGTGACACCGATCCTCGAACAGGAAGGTCTATTGAAGCCGGGGGATACTGTCGAAATGGATTCTTTTTCCACACCGGGTGAGAAACCGTCCCTTGGTGCCGACCGGGATGCCCGTCTGGTGATCAAGCGGCCAAATGGCGAACCGGTAACCGACAAGCAAGATGGCTATGACCGTATTGAAATTGATCGGAAGCATTGGGAGGATATTGCCCATAAAGAGTTTTTCAAACATACCACTAAGATAGCTGAAAGCGGCGGCCAGAAGATAACCCCGGAAACCCAGCCGGAATATTTTAGAAGGCGTGCGGAAATGGAGTTTATGAAACGGCCTGATACGCCTGCGGAAATTGAGGCGTTACAACGGCGGGGCTTTTCTCAAGAACAGATTGCCAAGTTACAGCAACAGGGTATGACACAGGAGCAAATAGACGCCAAGGCATGGGCCGAGGCTCATAACCAGCTTTTCACCGACAGAAATCATATGGAGGCCAGCGCTGACAATGCGGATCAGGCCTTTGTCAAGGCGGAACGGGGATTGAAACAGGTTCAGGTGGAATCTAATGTAATGCCTGTTGCCAGAGGCGAAGCCAAACTTCTGGATCCCGAGGGGTTTGCCCGGATGTGGAAGGAAAAATCGCATTTTTATGACCAGAATCCCCCTGAGGCTCTGGCGCAATCTCAAAAGGGTATTAAAGGGTTGATGCGTTTGCGCG
>DRKK01000169.1 GCA_011051815.1 Sphingomonadales bacterium
GGTATTACCTCCATCGAAGCATTATCAGAAAAAACCCATACTGATAGCAGCGCGTTATATCGTTTGCTCCGTGCGCTCAGCAGTGTAGGTATTTTTCATGAGACTGAAAATAAAAATTTCAACCTGAGCCCCCTTGCTGAATGTCTTTTAGATGAGCCGGATACGCCGCGGGGTATGTTGATGTTTTTCAATGATCCCGCCCATGATCGCGCATGGGACCAATTACTTTACAGCGTACAAACCGGTGATAACGGCTTTAATAAAGCTGCGGGAAAACCGATATTTGATTATCTTCAGGAGGATGAAGAATTTTCAAATATTTTTAATACCGCCATGAGCAGTAATGCGAAGGCCATCCATGGATTGGTGGCGGAAACGCTGGATACATCATCATGCGGGACAATCTATGATATTGGCGGCGGCCAAGGCCATTTGATTCAGCTTTTGATGGATAAAAACCCCGACCTGAAGGGCGGTGTTTTTGATCTGCCCCATGTGGTTGAGGCGGCGCATCAGGTTTCCATTCACGATATTGAAATATTTGGCGGCAGTTTTTTTGAGGGCATTCCCACAGGCGCTGATGCCCATATCATGAGCTTTATCATCCATGACTGGGATGATGAAAGCTCTCTTGTCATCCTGCGCAATTGTTATGATGCCCTACCAGCGGGCGGAAAAGTCTTTATCTGTGATTGTGTGATTACTGAGCCAAATCAGCCTAATTTCGGGGCCCTTCTAGATATAGAAATGCTTGTTATGACTACGGGTAAAGAGCGGACTGAGGCCGAATTTAAGGCCCTGGTTGAAGGGGCTGGTTTTAACTATGAGGGCATCACTCCCACACCCGGGCCCCATTCAATCATCACTGGCCGCAAATAATTTCAGGCCTGCTGTTTTAATGTGTTGACTATGGTGATGATCTGATCGGCAACATAGTCAATTTCCGCAACGCTTGTCATGCGGCCTATGCCTATCCTTAGGGAACAGTCTATCTGCCTTCTATTCAGGCCAAGGGCGGTCAATACATGGGATGGGGTTGGCTTTTCCGTTGAACAGGCGGCCCCTGTGGACAGGGCTATATGACGCAGTTCACTGATCAATTGATCTGATCTCACATCTTCAAAGGTAAAATTTAAATTGCCCGGAAAGCGATGGGTTTCCGAACCATTTAAACGCACATTCTCCACCCCGCTCAAAATGGCTTGTTTGAGCTTATCTGAAAGCCCGGAAATATGCTCAAAATCCTTTTCCATATCCTGCCTGGCAATCTCACAGGCGGCCCCTAGTCCTGTGCATAAGGCCGGGGATAATGTTCCGGACCGCAACCCTCTTTCCTGTCCGCCGCCATCAAATAACGGCAAAGGGTGCGGGGTGAGGCTTTCACGAACATAAAGTGCGCCAATTCCCTTGGGGCCATAGAGTTTATGGCCGGAGATACTGAGTAGATCAATTTTCAGATCACCCACATTCAGGGGAATTTTACCCACTGCCTGTGCGGCGTCCGTGTGGAAGGCCACTCCTTTGGCCGCGCATATTTCGCCAATTTTCTTTAAATCTTGCTGGACGCCAATTTCGTTATTGACCGCCATTACCGAGACAAGGGAGGTTTTTGGTGTTATAGCATCCTCAAGGTCATTCAGATTGATCAGTCCCTTTTCATCCACGGATAAATAGGTAACTGAAAAACCTGATTTTTCCAATGCGCGGCAGCTTTGTAAAACACAGCTATGTTCGGTGGCAACCGTGATCACATGGTTTTTTTCCGGATATGAGGCATAGGCAAGGCCCTTGAGAGCAATGTTATTGGATTCCGTGGCGCCAGAGGTGAAGATTATCTCATCAGATGCCGCCCCAATTAAATCGACCACCTGTTTCCGGGCCAGGTCGACCCCGGCTTCCGCTTCCCAGCCGAAAGTGTGATTGACCGAATGAGGGTTGCCGAATTTATCGGTCAGGTAAGGCATCATGACCTCGAGAACCCTCGGGTCAAGGGGCGTTGTTGCCTGATAATCCAGATATACGGGCTGTTTTGTCACTGTTTTTTCCGGTCAGAAAATTTTATCCATGCGGCAATAAAGGCCTCAACATCCTGCGCCCTGCTGTTCCAGCCAAGGCTGACCCGCAGGGTGGACAGGGCTTGTTCTGTATCGGCCCCCATAGCGGTAACCACATGGGATGGCTTGACCTTGCCCGATGAGCAGGCCGAACCGGCACTGACACATATGCCCGCCAGATCAAAGGCCATGACCTGCGTTTCACTGGACACGCCTGGCATAAGAATCGTTGATGTATTGGGCAACCTGTTTGCCCCGGCCCCGTAAAAGATAACGTTCGGCGCGTGATCCTTTATACGCTGTTCCATTTGGTCGCGTAATTCTTTGATCCGGGGCATATGGCTCAGATTTTCCGGCACCAGTTCAGCGGCCTTGGCAAATCCGGCAATACCGGCGAGATTTTCTGTTCCCGCCCGCCGTCCGGCTTCCTGACCGCCGCCTGTTGTTATGGATGGCATATCAATCTTCTCAAGGGCTATCAAGGCACCGACCCCTTGCGGTCCCCCCATCTTGTGCGCAGAAAGGGACAGCATATCAACCCCTAGGGCTCTGAAATCCACGGGGATTTTACCAAAGGCCTGAATGGCATCCGTATGAAACATTGTCCCACTTTTGTGGGCGATGGAACTCAGGGCGGCAATATCCTGAATAACCCCTGTCTCATTATTGGCCAGCATAATTGAAACGAGTGTTTTCTCCGGCGCCTGTTTTACGGCAGTTTCCAGAATATCCGGGGCGATAAGACCGTTTTGATCAACAGGGAGCCAATCTATAGTGCCGGTGAAATTCTTTTCTATGCCGTTTATGGAATCATGTTCGGTGATGGAAAGAATAAGATGGTCAAATCCGGCGGCTTTCAGGGCAATGTTATTGGTTTCGGTTCCGCCACCGGTAAATATAATTTTCTGGGGGCGGCAGTTTATTTGCGTTGCAATGGTCTGGCGGGCATTTTCTAGTATAGTTTTTGCCGCCCTGCCCTTGCCATGAACAGAGGACGGATTGCCGCCGATTTCCATGACCCGGGTCATTTCATCTATGACGGGAGGCTTTACGGGGGTGGTGGCATTATGATCTAGATAAATCATTTCATCAGGCGGCTGTGTCGGACTTTGACGCTTTGGCGGTCGATTTGCGGGGCTTTGGGGTTTTGGCTATGTCCTGAGCTTCCCGCTCGGCCAATTCAGATTCAAGCTCCTCAACCCGGCTTTTCAGGCCGCATACCATGTCAAACATTCCCTCCAGCGACCGGGCGATGGGATCGGGTAAATCGTCGGTGGCCATACCGTAAGCACAAAAATCTTTTTGTCCCTTCTGTTTTGGTGGCTGAACGGCCTTTGCCGGAATACCAATAACGGTAGAATTTTCTGCGACAGGTTTGACGACCACGGCGTTTGAACCCACACGGGCATTCCGGCCCACCAGGATAGGCCCCAGAATTTTTGCGCCCGCGCCAACGATAACGCCGTCTTCCAATGTGGGGTGTCTTTTGCCGCCTTCCAGAGAGGTTCCACCAAGGGTGACCCCTTGATAAAGTGTTACATTATCGCCTACTTCCGCGGTTTCGCCAATGACAATGCCCATACCATGGTCAAAGAATACGCCTTTGCCCAGTTTGGCGCCGGGATGAATTTCAATACCGCTGAGAAAGCGCCCCATATGGGAGATAAAGCGGCCAAGGGTGTGAAAGCCATTTTCCCACGCCCAATGCCCAATGCGGTAATAGATCAGCGCATGTACGCCGGGATAGGAAATCAAGGCATCCAGTTTTGATTTGGCGGCAGGATCACGCGCCAGAACCACTGAAATATCATGGCGTATATTGTCGAACATATATAATACCTAATTCTATACTTGCATTTGATAGGTGCTTTTATGTTATAAAACACTGATTCGGCAAGTTTTGGTCAAGCGTTACAAACTATTATACTTCATATAGGTTTAACGGACAAAAACGTCAAGGTGTGACCTTGATAACAGGATATTTGATATTATATCACGTGTATGTTGGCCCAAATATATATTTAAGGAATAAATACTAATATGCCTGAGGTTATTTTCGGCGGTCCGGATGGTCGTCTTGAGGGTCGTTACCAAGCAGGAAAAGGCGATAATCCGCCCATTGCTCTGATACTTCATTCCGATCCCCAGTTTGGCAGTAACATGAACCATAAGGTCTGTTACTATCTTTATCATTCATTTAAGCGGCGCGGCTTTGCGGTTCTACGGTTTAATTTCCGTGGTGTGGGCCGCAGTCAGGGCAATTTCGATGA
>DRKK01000170.1 GCA_011051815.1 Sphingomonadales bacterium
ACAGGCCCGTCCGGCGGCTCAGCGTCGCCCGGTCAATGGTTTGAAGCGGATTAAATAAATTCCACATTGGTGATTTCATAGTAGGTTTCGCCCTTGGGGGTTTTCACCTCTATTTCATCACCTACCTTGCGGCCGATCAAGGCCCGGCCAATGGGGGAAATATAGGATATTTTCCCGGCAGTGACATCAACCTCATCCACACCGACGATCTGATATTTGACGATTTTATCATCCTCATCAGCCATGCTGACTGTTGCGGCAAAAAGTACTTTATCGCCGGAAAGCTCTTTGGGATCGAACACTTCGGCGCGGCTGATTTTGCCTTCGATGTCGCTGATGCGGGATTCGATAAAGCCCTGCTGTTCCTTGGCGGCATGATATTCGGCATTTTCTGACAGGTCACCATGGGCGCGGGCCTCTTCGATGGCCTTGATCACCGCCGGGCGCTGTTCATGCTTTAAACTTTTTAATTCCTCTTCCAGCCGTTGGTGGCCTTCCGTTGTCATGGGGACTTTTTCAACCATTATCTAACATTTTCTATTTTTAACAATAAAACATACTGCCTACTTTGCCCGTTGGCCAAGTATGCCATTACGTCGTCTATCTTTGAAAGACATTTCACTCGAATACATAAGATTGAAGGGGTTTAACTTCAAGTGAGCTGGATTTCAAGACTTTTATTGCCTCCATGGCCGAAATTGCGCCGCGCGTGGTGGTGTAATAGGGAATATTATGGGTCAGGGCGGTCCGCCTTAACTCATAACTATCGGTGATGGACTGCGCGCCCTCAGTGGTGTTGAAGATCAACTGGATCTCATCATTTTTGATGGCATCCACAATATGGGGCCGCCCTTCCAGCACCTTGTTGATGCCTTTGACATCTAGCCCGGCGTCCTGCAAATATTTTGCCGTTCCCCGGGTTGAAAGAACCCGATAGCCCATCTCCAGAAGACTGCGGGCCGGTTCAATCATTTTGGCCTTGTCGTCATTCTTAACGGAAATAAACACGCTTCCGGTGAGCGGCAGATGGGTGCCCGCCGCAATCTGGGATTTCAAAAACGCTTTGGCAAAGGTATCATCAAGACCGATCACTTCGCCCGTAGAACGCATTTCAGGGCCGAGCAGAATATCCACGCCGGGGAAGCGGTTGAATGGCATCACCGCCTCTTTTACCGCCACATGATTGGGCCGCTCAGACGGAAATGTAAAGGCGGACATTTTCTCACCGGCCATCAGGCGGGCGGCATATTTTGCGATCGGTGCGCCAATGGCCTTGGCGACAAAAGGCACCGTCCGGCTGGCGCGTGGATTGACCTCGATCAGATAGACCAGATCATCCTTAACCGCATATTGCACATTCATTAACCCCTTGATATTCAAGGCCAGTGCAAGTTTCTTCGTCTGCTGGCGAATATCGGCCATGACGCTTTCTTTCAGGGAAAAAGGTGGCAGGGAGCAGGCGCTGTCACCGGAATGAATCCCGGCTTCCTCGATATGCTGCATGATGGCCGCCACATGGACGGTCTCACCGTCACAGAGCGCATCCACATCCACCTCTGTCGCCCCGCCCAGATAACGGTCGATCAGCACCGGACTGTCCCATGATACGGATACAGCCTCGGTCATATAACGTTCCAGAGAGGTGGTATCATAAACAATTTCCATGGCCCGCCCGCCCAGAACATAGCTGGGACGGATCAGGATTGGATAGCCAATATCCTCGGCAATCTTGATTGCTTCTTCAGTGGTCGTAGCCAGGCCATTGTCCGGTTGCAACAGGTCAAGTTCATGGACTAGCTGCTGGAATCTTTCCCGGTCTTCGGCCAGGTCAATGGCATCGGGGGAGGTGCCCAATATGGGAATATTGGCCGCCAGCAAGGCATGGGATAGTTTCAGCGGCGTCTGGCCGCCGAACTGTACAATCACTCCGATGACCGTGCCATTCTGTTGCTCGCGCCGGATCAGCTCGATCGTGTCTTCTGCGGTCAGCGGCTCAAAATAGAGCCGGTCCGAGGTGTCATAATCGGTGGAGACTGTTTCTGGATTGCAATTGACCATGATGGTCTCATAGCCCTGTTCACTGAGGGCAAAAGCGGCATGGCAACAGCAATAGTCAAATTCGATTCCCTGTCCGATTCGGTTGGGGCCACCACCCAGAATGACCACTTTGCGGCTGTCTGTGGGGTTTGATTCGCATTCGGCATCGCCGCCCGCATCTCGTTCGTAAGTGGAATACATATAGGGGGTTTTGGCTTCAAACTCGGCGGCGCAGGTATCCACCCGCTTAAAGACCGGATGTAAATCTAGTTTCTCCCGCAGGGCCGCCACATGGGATTCTGCCTTGCCGATCAACTCGCCGAGCCGGGCATCGGAAAAGCCCATGGCCTTTAGGCGGCTGAGTTCCAGACGGTTTTCCGGCAGACCGTTCGTGCGTACCGCGGCCTCGGCATCTATGATGCCTTTGATCTGGCTGATAAACCATGGGTCATATTTGGCAATATCATGGATTTCCTGTTCCGTAATGCCAAGGCGTAGGGCCTGTGCCATGATCAACAGCCGGTCATCGGTGGGGTTGGCTAAAGCTGCCCGGATGGCGTTCACATCACCCTGTTCGGGGTCATAGCCCGGAATATCAATCTCATTCAATCCCGTCAGTCCGGTCTCCATGGAGCGCAGGGCCTTTTGCAGGGATTCAGCAAAGCAGCGGCCAATGGACATGGCCTCGCCCACTGATTTCATGGCAGTGGTGAGGGTCGGTTTTGTGCCGGGGAATTTCTCAAAGGTAAAGCGCGGGATTTTGGTGACCACATAATCTATGGTTGGCTCAAAGGACACCGGGGTCGCGCCGGTAATATCATTTTGCAGCTCATCCAGTGTATAGCCCACCGCCAGCTTGGCCGCCACCTTGGCAATGGGAAAGCCCGTGGCTTTGGAAGCGAGGGCAGAGGAACGGCTAACCCTTGGATTCATTTCAATGACAATCAACTCACCGTCTTCGGGATTGACGGCAAACTGTACGTTGGAGCCGCCGGTTTCAACGCCGATTTCCCGCAGGACCGCAATGGAGGCGTTGCGCATGATCTGATATTCTTTATCGGTCAGGGTCAGGGCCGGGGCGACGGTGATACTGTCGCCGGTATGGATTCCCATGGGGTCCATATTCTCGATGGAACAGATGATGATGCAATTGTCCGCCGTGTCGCGCACCACTTCCATCTCATATTCTTTCCAGCCCAATACGGACTGTTCCACCAGCACCTCACCCACGGGGGAGGCATCAATGCCGCTGTGGATGATCTGTTCAAATTCTTCTATGTTATAGGCAATACCGCCACCGGTGCCGCCCATGGTAAAGCTGGGTCGGATGATGCTGGGTAATTGGACATAGTCCAGCGCGTCCATGGCTTCGGCCATGCTTTTGACCACCCGGCTGCGCGGTGTGCCAAGGCCAAGCTTGTCCATGGCGTCCCGGAACAGCAATCTGTCCTCGGCCTTGTTGATGGCGTCCTCGTCGGCTCCGATCAGCTCCACATTATATTTTTCAAGGATACCCAGCCTTGACAATTCCAGCGCCGTATTTAATCCGGTCTGCCCGCCCATGGTTGGCAGCAGTGCATCCGGGCGTTCCTTGGCGATGATTTTTTCCACCATTTCCGGTGTGATCGGTTCCACATAGGTGGCATCGGCCAGATCAGGATCGGTCATGATGGTCGCCGGGTTGCTGTTAACCAGAATAACCCGGTAGCCTTCTTCCTTCAGCGCCTTACAGGCCTGCGTCCCGGAATAGTCAAACTCACAGGCCTGACCGATGATGATCGGTCCGGCCCCAATGATGAGAATGGAATTTATGTCACTACGTTTTGGCATGTTTCTCGATCATTTCCATAAAGCGGTCAAAGAGATAATGGCTGTCTTGTGGCCCGGGGCTGGCCTCGGGGTGGTGCTGGACGGCGAAAACCGGCTTGTCGATAAGCTCAAATCCGCACAAGGTCTGGTCAAAGAGTGAGATATGGCTGATTTTCGCCGTATCCGGTAACGTATCCTTATCCACCATAAAGCCGTGGTTCATGGATGTGATTTCCACCTTGTCGGTATTATAATCCATCACCGGATGGTTGGCCCCCCGATGCCCCTGATGCATTTTCCGGGTCTTGGCCCCGATGGCCAGCGCCAGCATTTGATAGCCAAGGCAAATCCCAAATAGGGGAATAGAGCTGTCGAGCAGCCCCTGAATGATTGCAATGGCATAGTCGCCTGTGGCTGCCGGATCGCCCGGTCCGTTGGACAGGAAAATACCGTCCGGCTTCAGGGCCAGGATGTCATCGGCGCTGGTGGTTGCCGGAACAACGGTGATCCTGGCCCCCGTGGTGGCAAGGCACCGCAGGATATTGCGTTTAATGCCGTAATCCACCGCCACGATATGAACTTTTGGGGTGTCAATTTTTTGATAACCGTCATCCAGGCTCCAGCGAACCTCATCCCATGGATAGCTTTCCCGGCAGGAGACTTCTCCGGCCAGATCCATGTCTTCCAGTCCGGGCCATCCGGCGGCCTGTGCGATCAGGGCCGGAATGTCAAATTTGCCGTCCGGGCGATGACTGATGACGCCGCTTGGGGCACCGTTCAGCCGGATATGACGGGTCAGCCGTCGGGTATCTACGCCGCAGATGCCCACAAGGCCCCTTTTGCAGCACCAGTCATTGAGATGCAGGCGATTGCGGAAATTTGACGGGCCTGTGATGTCTTCCCGGACCACCAGCCCCCGGGCCGCGGTGCCGAGACTTTCCAGATCATCTTCATTGGTGCCCACATTGCCGATATGGGGAAAGGTAAAGGTGATAATCTGTCCAGCATAGGACGGATCGGTCAATATTTCCTGATAGCCGGTGATGGCGGTGTTAAAGCAAACTTCGCCCACGATATCTTGGGCGGCACCGATGCCGTAACCCCAGAAAATACTGCCGTCACCAAGGACCAAAACAGCGGTTATGTCCTTATGGGGCGGGGTGTGGTTTGTGGGCTTTCGGGTCATTTTATTTTTTCACCTGCTGACATCTGAAAACAGACTATAGCAGTCCTTGCGCATGAGGTAAATTGAGCGGAACATAAGTGAAGTATGATGAGAGGTCAAGCGAATCTTTAAGAAAAAAAATCGTTTAATATCAATGAGTTACCTAATAATTAGCGGTTGCAATTCTAAGGCTTTTGCGGTAGAGTCTCTGCTTCCTAAAAGTACGGGGCATGCGCTAGTTAAGATTACCTGCCGGCATTTTTAGAAATAAGGATTAAAAAACAATATGTTGAGAGATCAGCTTACTGCCGCCATGAAGCAGGCGATGAAGGATAAGGACAAACGGCGTCTAACGACAATCCGACTCATCCTTGCGGCAATCAAGGACCGGGATATTGCCGCCCGCACCGATAAAAACGCCTCTCAGGACGAAGATGCGGTTGTTCTGGAAATTCTGGCCAAGATGATCAAACAGCGTAAGGAAAGCTTTGTGGTCTATGAGGAGGCAGGCCGTCTTGAACTTGCCCAGCAGGAACAGGAAGAAATGGAAATCATTTCCGAATTCCAGCCGCGCCAGATGCCGGATGATGAAATAGAGGTCGTTGTCAAGGACGCCATAGCCGAAACCGGGGCGTCGGGACTGAAAGACATTGGCAAGATCATGGGGCTTCTTAAAAGTAAATATGCGGGACAGATGGATTTTTCCAGAGCCAGCGCTCTGGTTCGGTCCGAATTATCCTGACATCACACATGACATGGTGAGGACAGATGGGCTTCACGCCTGATTTTCTGGATGAGATACGAAACCGGATTCCGGTCAGCGATGTGGTTGGCCGCCGGGTTAAGCTGGTTCGCAAGGGCCGGGAGCATACTGGCCTATGTCCGTTTCATAACGAAAAAACCCCCTCTTTCACGGTCAATGATGACAAGGCTTTCTATCATTGTTTCGGTTGCGGCGCCCACGGTGACGTGATTAAATTCATCACCGAGACAGAGGGCCTGAGCTTTCCGGAAACCGTAGAACGGCTGGCGGGGCAGGCGGGGCTGGAGATGCCGGAATATTCGCCGGAGGACAAGCAACGCTCCCAACAGCGCAAATCGCTTTATGATGTAATGGCGGCGGCGGCCAGCTATTTTGAGACATGCCTGATGGCCCAGACCGGGGCCGAGGGGCTGGATTATCTGACCCGCCGGGGGTTGAGCCGGGCAACCATCAAGAAATTTCATCTGGGATTTGCGCCCGAGGGCCGCACCGTACTGAAAGAAGCTCTGCTGAGCCGGGACGGCATCACCGAAGAGATGATGATAGAGGCCGGGCTGCTGATCAAGCCCGAGGATGATGGTGGCGGGGCCAAGCCCAGCTATGACCGTTTTCGCCACCGGGTCATGTTCCCGATCACCGACCGACAGGGCCGGGTGGTGGCCTTTGGCGGGCGGGCGCTCAGCGCGGAAGCCAAGGCCAAATATCTGAACTCACCGGAGACGCCTCTGTTTCATAAGGGGCGGCTGTTGTATAATCTGGCCGGGGCCAGAAAATCTGCCTATGACAAGGGGCGGGTTCTGGTGGCGGAAGGCTATATGGATGTGATCATCATGGCACAGGCTGGCTTTACCAATGCGGTGGCGCCGCTTGGCACCGCTGTGACCGAGGAACAGATCATGGAGCTTTGGCGGCTGGCCCCGGAACCGCTCATGTGTTTTGACGGGGACAAGGCGGGCGTTCGGGCGGCTTACCGGGTAGCGGAACGGTCGTTGCCGTTGCTTAAGGCCGGTCACTCCCTGCGCTTTGTTCATTTGCCGACTGGCGAAGACCCGGACAGCTATATCAGCGGGCAGGGGGCAGAGGCTTTTCGGGGCCTTCTGGATCAGGGTCAGCCGTTGGTGGACATCCTGTGGGATATGAAGACGGGTGGGGTTCAGGCCGATACCCCGGAACAGCGTGCCGGGCTGGAAAAATCATTGTCAGAGACCCTGTCTGAAATCCGGGACCGGACCATTCGGGGCTATTACGACAAGGCCTTTCAGGAACGGCTTACCAAGCTTCTCGGCGGGGCTTTTGTGCCGGATCATTCGCTGGAAATGAGGCCGCAAAAAAAGAATCAGGCTACTTATTCGCCCAAAGCCTTTGATAAAAGCAGTCGGGCAGGGTCAAATGACAGCCCCACAGGGGTTAAAAACCTGAAAGATACAGGTATTTTCAAGGGACAGATGGCCGCCACGATCAAGCGCGAAAGGCTACTGATTCTAACGGTTTTGAACCATCCGTGGCTGTTGAAAAACCACCATGAGGCCTTCGCGACCACAGATTTCGAATCAGCGGAGCTTGACAAGCTACGGTGCGAGATAATAGATGTATCACTTCGCGAATCGGACCTTGAACACAAGAGCCTCTATGACCATCTGCTAAAAGCAGGCTATGGCAAGGCACTGGAAGTCATATTTAAACAAGGTGAATTGAAAGCCGAATGGTTCGCATGGCCCAAAGCTGCCCCAGAGGATGTGGAGCAGGGATGGTTTCATGTGGTCAATCGGTATCGTCGTGTTTCGGACCTTGAAAAAGATTTGAAAGCGGCGGAAATGGAACTGGCTGAGAATATGACTGATGAGGTATATGCGCGCTTTCTGGCACTGAAAAGCGAGCTTGAAAATGCCAAAGGTAATGAAGCCAATATTGATGGATATGGAACGGCCTCAGGGAGAGAGAAGCTTCTCTGAGAGTTGGAACCTGAGTTAACGGGATTTTGAGGGTTTATACATGGCGGAAAAAGCGGCCCAGGCAGGAAAAGCAGAAGGCAAGGCACCGGAGAAACAGGAAGAAACAGTGGACAGCCCGCTGATTGATTCCTCTCAGGCAAGTGTGAAGAAAATGCTCGCCGACGCCAAGGCGCGGGGATATATCACCTATGATGCTTTGAATGCAGCCCTGCCGCAAGGTGAAATGTCTTCGGAAAAAATTGAAGACATCATGACCATGTTGTCTGAAATGGGCGTTAATGTGGTTGATGAGGCCGATAGCGAAGACGCCGAGGAAACCCCGGAAAAAGACACACCCGCCAAAGCCGAAAAAGAAGACAAAGCCGCGAAACCCCCCGCCAAGGTCGCCGCCGACCGTACCGATGACCCGGTTCGTATGTACCTAAGGGAAATGGGCAGTGTGGAGCTTTTATCCCGTGAGGGTGAAATTGCCATTGCCAAGCGTATTGAGGCCGGCCGTGAAACCATGATTGCCGGGCTGTGTGAAAGCCCGCTCACCTTCCGGGCCTTGGTTCAGTGGGCCGAGATGCTGGAAGAAGAAGAAATTCTTCTGCGCGACGTGATCGATCTTGATGCCATGTATGGTATTGACCCGTCCGTTGAAACAGCATTACCGGAAAAAGAAGACGACGCAAAAGAAGAAACCACCGAAGAAAAGCCAGTTGAAGAAAAACCCGCAGGGGACGCCGAAGAAGGTGAAGAAACCTCTTCTGATGATGAGGAAGATGACGACGATGATGATGATGACGCCGATAGCACGGTGTCTCTGGCTGTTATGGAAGAAGCCCTGACGCCGCAGGTTCTGGAAATTTTCGGCAATATTCGTAAAGTCTACAAGAAATTTGCCAAATTACAGGATAGCCGTCATGAGGCCAGCCTGAAGAGTGAAACGCTCGGCACGTCACAGGAAAAACGTTATCGCAAGCTGAGTGATGAGCTGATTGTGCTGATGAAAAGCCTGCGTCTGAATAACAACCGGATTGAGGCTCTGCTGGAGCATCTCTATGCCCTCAACAAGCGGATGATGGCGCTGGAAGGCAAAATGTTCCGCTTGGCGGAGCGGTATAAAATCAAACGCGATATTTACCTGAAGAATTACCAGGGCCGGGAGCTGGAGCCGGGCTGGATTGATGCGGTTGCAGGCAATACGGGCAAGGGCTGGGCTGAATTTGCCGAACGTGAGCGCGAGGTTATTAATAACATGCGTTCTCAGGTGGTTGATATTGCGCAGGAAGTAGGTCTTCCCGTGGGGGAGTTCCGGGTGATCGTCAATATGGTCCAAAAGGGCGAAAAAGAAGCCCGTATCGCCAAGAAAGAAATGGTGGAGGCCAACCTGCGTTTGGTGATCTCCATTGCCAAGAAATATACCAACCGGGGTTTGCAGTTCCTTGACCTTATTCAGGAAGGTAACATTGGGCTGATGAAGGCAGTGGATAAATTTGAATATCGCCGGGGGTATAAATTTTCCACCTATGCCACCTGGTGGATCAGGCAGGCTATCACGCGCTCCATCGCCGATCAGGCGCGCACCATCCGCATACCGGTCCATATGATCGAAACCATCAACAAGCTGGTCCGTACGGGCCGCCAGATGATGCATGAAATTGGCCGGGAAGCCACGCCCGAAGAGCTGGCTAAGCGGTTGAGTATGCCGTTGGAAAAAGTCCGCAAGGTAATGAAAATTGCCAAGGAGCCGATCTCCCTTGAAACGCCCATTGGCGATGAGGAAGACAGTCATCTGGGGGATTTCATCGAGGATAAAAGTGCCATCCTGCCGGTGGATAGTGCCATTCAGGCCAACCTGCGCGACACCACGACCCGGGTTTTGGCGTCGCTCACCCCGCGCGAGGAACGGGTGCTGCGCATGCGGTTCGGTATTGGCATGAATACGGATCACACTTTGGAAGAAGTGGGTCAGCAGTTTTCCGTGACCCGGGAGCGTATTCGTCAGATTGAGGCCAAGGCCCTGCGCAAATTGAAGCATCCAAGCCGCTCTCGTCAGCTCAGAAGTTTCCTTGATACATAAATAGGGAGATACATTATGTCATTATGGTCGATGATTGTCTGGGTCGTCGCCCTTTCCGTACTTGGAGGCATTGTCATGCAATATCTCAAGGGCAAGGAACGGGGCGTTGATTATGATCTGGATAAGCTGGCTGATGCGCTGGGGTTGAGTGATGGCAAGGCGGGCGAGAAGAAGTTAATAAAATCCTGTCTGGACCGTATTGATCATCTGGAGGAAAGGGTTAAGGTTTTGGAGCGTATTGCCACGGACAAGGGGCGTAATCTGGCCGATGTGATTGACCGTCTTTAGGGGATTGTCTTTGGCGGGAGAAAAAAATGTGATTACGGTCATTCTTTGCTGTAAATTTGAAATATAATCTGTTATTCCCCTATTCATCCTATTTCAGGGGGTCTGTAGCTCAGTTGGTTAGAGCAAACCGCTCATAACGGTTCGGTCGTAGGTTCGAGTCCTACCAGACCCACCATCTACTTTTTAAATCATTGATTTAATTGGATTTTTTTGTTTTATTTCATGGGGGTGGGATAACGGTTGGCTTGAGGCTGAAAATGAGTTAAAAAGTTGCTGAAGTGTTTTATGGTTAAAATCATAAGGCGATCTATAAAGCATATTGTAAAGGGGCATCAGGGTAAATGGTCATCGGACAAAGACTTAAATGGCTGGCGGGCATCCTGTTTCTGTTCCAGGTTTCCAATGGTGTGGTTCAGGCGTCACCTTGGGCCGCTGTTGGTGACATGCAGCTTCGCAATGATGTTGAAATCCTCGCCCGTCATGGGGTAATTTCCGGCCCGGTCAACACATGGCCCATATCCTGGAAGCAAATCACCCGCAATCTGTCCCGCAGCTCCGAGATGGACCTGCCGGCCTATGTACGTCTTGCCGCTATGCGGGTAAAAGCAAAAATACCCGGTGAATTTCGTACATCGGTCAGGCTTCAGGCAACCAATAATCCGGCCATTGTACGGGGCTTTGCAACAACCGCCCGTAATGACCTGGATGCGGATGTTATCGCAGAATATAACAGTGGCGGTGGCACAACAGTCCATATTCAGGGCGGTTACCGCAAAGGCAGTGGCGAGGATTACGCCCATCTGGATGGCAGTTATTTGTCACAGGATATGGGCAACTGGTCCGCCTATGCCGGGGCCTTTGACCGTTGGTGGGGGCCGGGGCGCGAA
>DRKK01000171.1 GCA_011051815.1 Sphingomonadales bacterium
AACTTTAGCAGAGGAAAAAAATCTGTTTGAACGGTTGAGCAAAGTCTCCGCCGCCGCAGATAAAGCTATTGCAGATGAAAAATTCGAGGAGGCCATGGTGCATCTAGCCACATTACGGCCTGCCATTGATGCTTTTTTTGAAAATAAGGTCAGGGTCAATAGCGATGATAAGGCAGAGCGTCTGAACCGTTTGCGGTTGCTGGCGCGGATTCGCGATACCATGAATAGGGTTGCGGATTTTTCAAAGATTGAGGGCTGAGGATACAGTTTTCTTCTCGTCATTCCGGATTTAGTCCGGAATCCACCTTGGCGGAAATTTGCGCCGTTTGAAATATGGACCCCGGACTAAATCCGGGGTGACAATTTGGAGACAGCATAGTAATTTTGATTATTATTACAGGGAAACGATCATGACGAACTGGGTTTACACATTTGGCGATGGCAAGGCAGAGGGCGATGCGGCCATGAAAGATCTTCTGGGCGGCAAGGGAGCGAATTTGGCGGAAATGTCAAATATCGGCCTGCCGGTGCCACCGGGTTTCACCATTACCACAGAGGTCTGTACCTATTATTACGACCATGAAAATACCTATCCCGCCGATCTGGAGGCACAGGTCAAAACCGCCTTGGCACAGGTTGAAAAGACCGTGGGCGCTACATTTGGCGACGGGGATAACCCTCTTTTGGTATCGGTGCGCTCCGGCGCGCGGGTATCCATGCCTGGCATGATGGACACGGTGCTGAACCTTGGGCTTAATGATGTGACGGTAGAGGGGCTGGCCAAGCAAAGCGGAGACGCGCGGTTTGCCTATGACAGCTATCGTCGTTTCATTCAGATGTACAGCGATGTGGTCCTTGGCGTTGATCATTATAATTTTGAGGAATTGCTGGAAATTCTCAAAGAGGAAAACGGCTATATTATGGACACGGAACTGTCCGCCGATGACTGGAAGGAACTGGCACAGGCCTTCAAGAAAAAGGCCGAGGAAGAATTGGGCCGCCCCTTCCCGCAGGATGTCCATGAACAGCTATGGGGTGCCATTGATGCAGTCTTTGGCTCATGGATGATTGACCGGGCGAAAACATATCGCCGGATCAATGGAATCCCGTCCGAATGGGGTACGGCGGTTAATGTGCAGAGCATGGTGTTTGGCAATATGGGCGAGACCAGTGCCACGGGCGTTACCTTCACCCGCGACCCGTCCACGGGCGAAAATGCCTATTACGGTGAATATCTGATCAATGCCCAGGGCGAGGATGTGGTGGCGGGTATCCGCACGCCGCAGAACCTGACCAAAATATCCCGCGAGAAATCAGGCTCCGACCTGCCGTCCATGGAGGAATCCATGCCCGAGGTTTA
Source organism: Sphingomonadales bacterium (assembly GCA_011051815.1). Taxonomy (GTDB): domain Bacteria; phylum Pseudomonadota; class Alphaproteobacteria; order Sphingomonadales; family Emcibacteraceae; genus Paremcibacter. The sequence goes on from DRKK01000171.1 coordinate 1,361, forward strand.
CGGCGAGCTGGCCGATGTTTTTGTCAAGCTGGAAGCTCATTACCGGGATATGCAGGATATTGAATTCACCGTCCAGAAGGGCAAGCTGTGGATATTACAGACAAGGTCCGGGAAACGTACCGCCAAGGCGGCTCTGAAAATTGCTGTTGATATGGCCGAGGATGGGATCATCACCCGCGAGGAAGCGATCTTAAGGGTCGAGCCGGCGGCCTTGGATCAATTGTTGCACCCGACCCTTGACCCGGATGCGGCGCGAGATGTGCTGACCATTGGTCTGCCGGCTTCTCCCGGCGCGGCCAGCGGCATTGTGGTCTTTACCGCCGATGAGGCCGAGGAACTGGCAAAATCGGGGCAGAAAATTATTCTGGTGCGTCAGGAAACCAGTCCTGAGGACATTCATGGCATGCATGCGGCGGCGGGTATCCTCACCAGTCGCGGCGGCATGACGTCACATGCGGCGGTGGTGGCGCGCGGTATGGGCCGCCCTTGCGTGTCCGGTGCGGGGGCCCTGCGCATTGATATGGACAAGAAAATAATCTCCGTTCTGGGCCGGACCATTCAAAATCATGAAACACTGACCATTGACGGTGGTACGGGTGAGGTCATGGCCGGGGAAGTGGCCACCATTCAGCCGGAACTGAGCGGCGATTTCGGCAAGCTCATGGGCTGGGCCGACGAGATCCGGCGGCTGAAGGTGCGTGCTAATGCGGAAACACCGCTGGATGCGCGCACCGCCCGTGATTTCGGGGCCGAAGGCATTGGCCTGTGCCGTACGGAACATATGTTTTTCGATGCGGACCGTATCGCCAATGTGCGCCAGATGATATTGGCCGAGGACCGGGCCGGACGTATGGAGGCGCTGGCCAAATTATTGCCGGTACAGAAACAGGATTTTATCGAGCTGTTCACCATCATGCGCGGCCTGCCGGTGACGGTGCGCCTTCTGGACCCGCCGCTTCACGAATTCCTGCCCCAGCAACAGGAAGATTTCGCCGCCGTGGCCGAGGCCACCGGCAGCAGCATCGAACAACTGAAATTCCGTGCCGATGCCCTGCATGAAACCAACCCTATGTTGGGCCATCGGGGGTGCCGCCTTGGCATTTCCTATCCGGAAATATACGAGATGCAGGCCCGCGCCATCATCGAAGCCGCGCTGGAGGTCACCAAAGGCGGCGGCGCGTCGATTGTGCCGGAAATCATGATTCCGCTGGTGGGTAGTCGCAAGGAGCTTGAAATCCTGAAGGTGAAAGTCTCTGCCGTGGCTGATGAGATCATCGGCGCGTCGGGACAGAAGCTTGACTATATGGTCGGGACCATGATTGAGCTGCCGCGCGCGGCTTTACAGGCCGGGGAGATTGCCAAAGAAGCCGAGTTCTTTAGCTTTGGCACCAATGACCTGACCCAGACCACGTTCGGCATCAGCCGTGATGACAGTGCCAGCTTCCTGGATGATTATATCCATGCGGGTATTTTTGCACAGGACCCCTTTGTCACCATTGATCAGGCCGGGGTGGGTGAATTGGTCAAAATCGCGGTGGACCGCGGCCGGGCAACTCGGCCAGAGATCAAGCTGGGCATTTGCGGCGAACATGGCGGCGATCCGGCGTCCGTTGAATTCTGTCACGGCATTGGGCTGGATTATGTCTCCTGCTCCCCTTACCGGGTGCCAATCGCTCGCCTTGCGGCGGCGCAGGCAAAACTGAAAGAGTAATTTATGGAACGAAAAGTTACGGTAAAATGGGCCGGAAAGCTCACCTTCATTGGCGAGGCCTCGTCGGGCAATATTGTTACCATGGATGCGGGTAAGGCCAATGGGGGCCTTGGCCTTGGTCATAGCCCTATGGAGCTGTTGCTCATGGGGGCCGGGGGGTGTGCCAGCATAGATGTGGTGATGATCCTGCAAAAGGGTCGTAATGAGATTACCGATTGTGTCTGTCAGGTTTCCGGCATCCGGTCATCGGAAATGCCGAAAATCTACACCGATATTCATATGCATTTTGTGGTCACCGGATCAAAGATAAAGGATGGTGCCGTGGAACGGGCGGTCAGCCTGTCCATGGATAAATATTGTTCTGCCTCCGCCATGCTCGCCAAAGCGGCCAAGCTCACCTATGACTGGGAAGTGGTCGCGGGATGAATTTCCTGAAATCCTTCTTTATCAGCGGCTATCTGACCATTGCAACGGTCATAGCGGGCTACGGGGGATGGATGCTGTATCGGGGCGGAGATATTTTTGTTTGGGGCGGGGTCTTATTGACGGTTGTGCCAATCTTGCTGATGATTTCCCGCTGGATGATCTTTCAGAATATAGCCCGGACCCATGCTCATTTCCCGCTGTTGAATGGTCTTGCCATTTTGGGAACTTTTATCACCATCGGGCAAAGTGATGACGGTGACATCGCGCCCTTGCTTGCCGCCGTGGGTATGATTGGCCTGTTGATTTATATCTATTGGTATTCAAGGCTGGACCGTAGAACCGGCTCCCGTATCAAGATCGGTGACAGGCTGCCTGATTTTACCGTGACGGATGTGGCGGGGGCTACTGTTACCGCCGGGCAGTTAACGGACCGTCCGGCTATCCTGATTTTCTATCGGGGGAACTGGTGCCCGTTATGTATGGCGCAGGTGAAGGAGATGGTTGGATTATATGAGGAAATCCGCAATATGGGCGTTCGGGTCGCCTTTATCTCACCGCAACCCCATACCAAGACCATTGCGCTGGCCAAACGGTTTTCCGTTGCGTTTGATTTCCTGACCGACCGTGATAATCAGGCCGCCAGACATTTGGGCATTGAAAGCCCAAATGGATTGCCCATGGGGATGCAGGCCTTGGGCTATGACAGTGACACGGTTTTGCCCACGGTGATTATCACGGACCAAAAGGGGCGGGTCATCTGGACCCATGAGACCGATAATTATCGCGTGCGCCCGGACCCCGATGTTTATCTTGATATTCTGCGCCAACAGGGTCTTGGGGTAAAAGAATAAGCGACCGTTTCTTGATCACCCGCCGCATTGACGGTATGGTTATCCTGATGAAATGAGCGGGAGGTCAGATCAATGTGGAAATCTATAACAACTCTTATGGTGATGGCGGCAACTGTGCTGGTGAGTGGCTGTACGGAACCTGAGACGACGACAGAGAAACCGGGCTGGATAGACCGGGACCGCCTGCAAAATCTGGCCGATGAACCGGGGGCCTGGCTCACCGGCGGGCGGGATTTTGGCGAAACGCATTTCTCCCCCCTCAAAGACATCAATGATCAGAATGCGGGTCAACTGGGCTTTGCCTGGCAATATTTCACCGATACCCATCGGGGGCTGGAGGCCACGCCGATCTTCGTTGACGGGGTGCTGTATGTGACCGGAAACTGGGGAATTGTTTTTGCCATAGATGGTAAAACCGGCGCGGAATTATGGACGTTTGACCCGGAGGTTCCGGGAAAATGGGCGCGGAATGCCTGTTGCGATGTGGTGTCGCGGGGCCTGTCCGTATGGGAAGGCAGGGTTTATGCGGCCTCTCTGGACGGGCGATTATTTTCCCTTGATGCGGCGACGGGAAAAGTGATCTGGCAGGTGGATACATTCCCTGACCGGACCATCCCCTATACCATCACCGGGGCGCCGCGCATCGCGGGCCATAATGTGGTTATTGGCAACGGCGGGGCGGAATATGGCGTGCGCGGTTATGTGAGCGCCTATGATTTAATGACGGGCAAGCTGTCATGGCGGTTTTATACGGTGCCGGGTGATCCGAAAAAACCTTTTGAGCATCCGGA
>DRKK01000172.1 GCA_011051815.1 Sphingomonadales bacterium
AAAAGCATTGAGTTAGGCTTTCGGGGCCAGCAGGAGGTTATCAGTTATAATATCTCTTTCTATGCCATGAAAAAGGATAACTATATCCTGCGGGATTCAGCCTTTTTCAATGTGGATAATGGCAAGTCCGATCATTTGGGGGCCGATATTATGGTAAAATTTGATTTGAGCAAGAAACTGAGCGTGCGCGGAAATGTGAGTTTTGCCCGCCATCGTTATAAGTTTGATTTTATCAGGGACGGCGAAAACCTGAACGGCAATGATATTGATACGGCCCCGCGCCATTTTGGCAGCATGCAGCTCGCATGGAAACCGACCAACAAGATTACAGCAGAACTGGAATGGGTTCATATGGGGGCCTATTATCTGGACCCGAATAATCGGCATAAATATGAGGGTCATGATTATTTGAACCTGCGGGCCGCGTTTCAGGTTACGGAACGTTACGGTCTTTTCCTGCGGGTGATGAACTTAACCAATAGCAGATATGCTGAACGGGCCGACTGGACCACTTTCACAGATGAACGTTATTTTCCCGGCAAACCACGATCATTTTATATGGGGCTGAATGTGCAGTTTTAGACTTAAATATCGCCTGTATGATATAGCAGACCGGCGTATATTTTGAGGTTAATGTCCATTTCAACGGGATTATCGCGCAATTATTTTGTCATAGATTTTTATGGCTTCATCGATGGCTTTATTCAGACGTTTTTTTGATTTTTCCCATGTTGGCTGCAACAATTCTGCAACGTCAAAGCTCTCAAATTCAACATCCAGCCTTGGCGTGGATATGCGAAACTTTGTGAGTATATCACGATATTTTTTTGCCAAAACCTTTGCCTGCTTATGGTTGGAAAAATCATGGTTGCCATCGACAAAAATATATATGGGAGCCGTATGTAGTAAAGCTCCCTCCTTGCCATAGGCCCGAACTGCCAGCCACATAGATGACTTTGGAGTGAAAGAGTGGTTGATGGATAATTCAGATGCATTTTTTGAGGTAGATTGACTGTGTATGATAGTGCCGTGGCTGATCAGTTCTATTCTGTCAATATAGTCAAAATCCGGATTGACCTTTACCAAAGCTTCGATTGTAACCGCATCTCCTGATTTGATATTATATTCATCGGCACTGTCATCCCCATTAACGGCCAAATCAATTGACATCCAGTTGGTGACGTAAGAGCGACCCGATTTCATGGCTTTGAACCATGCTTTAGCCGTAAGCGGACCTTTTATCTGCGCATAAAGTCGTTCGGACCCGGGAAAATCCATATAGGGGTAGTCGGACCCGGCGCTGGGGGTAAGTTTGAAACCCATATTGAGGAAATCATACAGGTAATGCGTATTCATCATGCCATATTGGATCATTTCCACAAAGTCAACTTTGCCGCGCGGCACGTCCAGAGCCAGACCGTTATAGACGTTAAAGGCATCTATGGCCACATGGGCATAGCCCCATAAGCCTCCGTCATTATGTATGTGATCCGGCGTATCATCATAAATATAATATTCTGGTGCAGGTTTGTAAAACTTCTTTGTATCCAATCCGATAGTATGCCCGCGGTGGGATGTTCTGGGGGATTCCTGACCGGAAACCAGAGAATAACCGTCCTCGCCATAGGTGCCTTTCTTTCCGAAATCATATTGGTTGAAATATGTATTCTTGAGGTTGCCCATCTGTAGAAGGTTGGCCACATGAATATCTTCTGCCTTCATGAAAGCAAGGATAGCGTCATTCTTTTCCGGGGTTGTGCGCCTAATATGGATATGGTCATCTCCGGAAAGCCAGCCTTTTTCTGGCAAATTATCAAAACGCGCCAGGGCGACCGTAACAGACTGCTCTTTGTCTGCTCTAATGGTAATATTTTTTGTAAGTATTTTATATTCGGGGCCTTTCATAACAAAAAGCTGATAGTCACCTACGGGAATAGTGCTTTTATATTCTCCATCAGTGAAAAAAACATAACGGCCATTTTCAGACCAGCCCTTTGGGACAGAAACCATTGGTAATTCCTGCGTATGCTCCGTATAGCGCTGAACGGGAATGGCGTCACGCCCCGCTAGTGGTGACCAGCCATCAGGACGATACAGGCCAATTCGGGCGGCGGTTTGGGCGCCTTTTTCATTAACAACTTTAAGGGAAAATGTGCCTTGTTGTAATGCTTTGGGAGGTTCCGCTTTACGATATATTTTAATACCACAAAGCACGGCCTCTCCACGGCCTTTTGGATGGGTTAGCTGGCTGCCAATACCGCCAATGGCAAGGTCGGTTCCATAATATTTCCGATTGGCAAAGCGCGCCCGGTCAAGACGTATGGTTTCCGTGTGCCAAAGACTGCCATTGGTGTTTTCCTTAAAATGTTTTTGCAGGGCGGTTGGTTTAACTGCCTGATCATAGGACAGGATGTAGCCGTCCGTTTCAGGCCGGTAAAAGGTTAGGTCCACATATATATCTTCATCGGTATTAAAGGCAAAATCTTCATCAATATCAAACAGGATATAGGCGCCGATAATACATCTCTTTCCTTCTCTGTTTTCAATGCGCGCCGGCGGACTCCAACTGACATAATTATCGCCGGCGTGAAAATCAAAGTTTAGCGATATGGTTGATTTGATTGCCGGGTCGGGGTGCCAATCATGGGCGATATTTCCCAAAGGTTTATCTGTATGCGCCCATAGGTTTGTACTGATAACAGACAGTAAAAGACAAATTGCCATCAACGTTAGGCGCATTTTTTAATCCTTGTTATTGAGGTGGGGAATGTTGGACAATTTTGCCTTCAAACAAAGTCACTTCCACTTTTGTTTTTGCAATGTGGTTGGCTTTGATGGCGAATAAATTTTGATTTAATATGATCAGGTCGGCTGATTTCCCCACTTTTAAAGAACCGGTTTTTGCTTCCAGTCGGAGCGCCTTTGCCCCCTCGATGGTGAAAATCCTCAGGGCCTGTTCCAGTGTTATCGCCTGTTCTGGCCATAAGGCCTCGGCTGTTTTGCCGTAAGGATCCCGGCGGGTTATCATGGCCTCAATCCCGATCCACGGATTTAAGGAGGGCACTGCCGCCGGCCAGTCAGACCCTGCGAGTACCGGTGTTCCGGCTTCTATGAAATCACGTATGGGCCAGTATTTCGCGGCTCTGTCGCCCAAAGCATCTATAACCGATTGAATGATCGGGGAGGGGTGCCAGATATAGGGAGATAAGTCCGCAACAACATTTAATTCTTTAAAGCGCGGTATATCTTCCGGAGATACAAACCCCGCATGGGCCAGTTCATGACGCAAGTCAGAACGCCCGGAAATTTTATGGGCCCTTTCGATAGCATTAAGCCCCACATGCACCGAACGATCACCTGCCGTATGAATTTTGACGGTAAAGCCGCGTTTTTCCAGCTCCGCAATATCTGCGGTCAGTATGTCCTCATCTACATGTAACAATCCTGTGTAGTCTTTTGGAAAATGATCATCCGGCAAATAGGGGGCCAGCATGGCCGCCGTGCGCGATACTGTCGGCACCCCGTCATTGGTTATTTTTACAAACCGGGTATCCACATGCTTTGAGGCAAATTTATTCCGTAATGTTTCGAGGCGGTCATAATCAAGCGGCACTTCCCGGTGGCCGTAAGGAGTTGAAATGGCGGCGGCCACATGAATGGTTAAATCCCTGGCCTGATCCACGTCATGATAGGCTTTGAGTATGGGGTCACGGGCAATGGCATCTTTTATACCTGTTATGCCAAAACTATTGGCAATGCGGGTCATCTCCCTGACACCTGCCTGATATTGTTCTTCCGTCCAGTCTGGCAGTTGAAGTTCCATCAGGGTCTGGGCTCCCTCCAGCAGCAAACCGTTGGGTTTACCAGTTTTGCCATCTCGAATGATTGTGCCGCCTTTGGGGTCTTTTGTGTCCTTTGTCATCCCGACTAAT
>DRKK01000173.1 GCA_011051815.1 Sphingomonadales bacterium
CATTAAAAGGCATCCGGGTAATCGAAATGGGCCAATTGCTCGCCGGACCATTCTGTGGTCAGATCATGGGTGATTTTGGCGCAGAAGTGATCAAAGTGGAACAGCCGGGCAGCGGCGACCCCATGCGCGAATGGGGGCGGGAGAAACCCCACGGCCTGTCGCTCTGGTGGCCAGTTATTGCCCGCAACAAGAAATCCGTCACCCTGAACCTGCGCGTTAAGGAAGGACAGGATATTATCCGTGATCTGGTGGCCAAATCAGATATTTTGATAGAGAATTTTCGGCCCGGCACCATGGAAAAATGGGGCCTTGGCTATGATGAGCTGAAAAAGATCAACCCGGGCCTGATCATGGTGCGGGTGTCCGGTTACGGCCAGGACGGCCCCTATTCCAGCCGCCCCGGCTATGGCTCCATCGGGGAGGCCATGGGGGGATTGCGTTATGTGGTCGGTGACCCCTCTACCCCGCCAAGCCGCATGGGCATGTCCATCGGTGATGAGCTGGCGGCCACCTTTGCCTGCATGGGGGCCTTGGCCGCCCTCCATTACCGCAATCAGACCGGCGAAGGTCAGATGATTGACAGCGCCATTTACGAAGCGGTTCTGGCCATGATGGAATCACTGGTCACCGAATATGTGGAGGCCGGATATATCCGCGAACGCTCCGGTGCCATCCTGCCCAATGTGGCCCCGTCCAATGTCTATCCCACCAAGGACGGCGGGTTTGTCCTGATCGCCGCCAATCAGGACACAGTGTTCAAACGGCTCGCCGCGGCCATGGGCCAGCCGGAACTGGCGGAGGATGACCGCTATAAGGGCCATAGCGTGCGCGGCAAGCATCAGACGGAGCTGGATGAGCTTATTGCCGACTGGACCCTGACGTTAGAGGCGGACAAGCTATCGGATATTCTCAATGAATTTGGCATCCCTCAGGGCAAGATTTACCGCACCCCGGATATGCTGTCCGATGCCCATTTCAAGGCACGAGAGGCGATTATCAAAGTGGCTCATCCCCAATTCAAGAACCTCAAGATGCAAAATGTCTTCCCCAAATTCTCCAAAACACCGGGCAAGGTCCGCTGGGCCGGGCCAACGCTAGGCCAGCATAACGGGGAAATTTATGAAGACTTGCTAGGTTTCACAGCAGAAGAAATCAGCGACCTGACCGCCAAAGAAATCATTTAACGCTACTCCCCCACCGTCATCCTCGGGCTTGCCCCGGGGATCCATTTTTCGGCCTGCTCAAACCGCCATAAACATGGATTCCGGCTCGGGGGCCGGAATGACGAAAAGATGGGGCGTGTGGATTCTAGTTTGGAGATGCCGGAATGACGGTGGTGGGGAAAAACTGGCAAACAAAAAAAAGCCCGCCGTATATCCATTGGCGGGCCGCTATAAAATAGCAAGGGAAGAAATTCACATATACTCCTATGTCGGGCGGTTCAAATATTGACCTTTGGGGTCGCCCACAATGGCCCCATTGTCATAAATCAGGTTCCCGCGCAAATAAGTCTGTTTTACGGTTGCCGTCAATTCCTGACCCTCAAAGGGGGTATAGCCCTGCATTGAAGGCGAGTTGGCCGCGCTGACCGTAAAGCCCTCATCCGGGTCCACCAAAACAATATCCGCGTCAAAGCCGGGGGCAATATCACCCTTGTTGGACAGGCCGTAACGCCGCGCCGGATTGGCGCTGACCAGTTCGGCCATATGGTTATAACTCATGCCGCGTTTACCGCCCTCGGTCATCAGGCCGCTGAGCAGATATTCCGTGCCGCCAAAGCCTGATTTCGCCAGAAAAATCTGGTCCGGCTGTTTGTTGTCGGTTTTCATCTCTTCCTTGCAACAGGCATGGTCGGAGACAATCCAGTCTACCTTGTGATCAAGGACCGCTTCCCACAGGGCCTCCACATCTTCGCGGGGCCGGATGGGCGGATTGACCTTGGCATGACAGCCGCAAGGGCTATCCACATCCAGCAGGAGATGACCAATCGTCACCTCTTTGCGGAAATTAATATGGGGGAAAGCCACAGACATTCTGGCCGCACTATCCAGCGCTTTACGGGATGTGAGGTGAAGCAGGTTAATATTAACGCAGTCCGTTTCATGGGCAAGGTAAGAGGCAATGGCAATGGCCAGCCCCTCTGAATGGGGCGGACGGGATTCGTGATAAGCGCGCAGGCCCGTATGCACCCCCTCTTCCTCAACTATTTTGGTATAGGCGGACATGATTTCAGCGGTTTCGCAGTGCAGACTGCAGGAAATCACATCCTTTTTATCAGGATGCATTTCCATGGCTTTTTTCACGCCGCGCATGACAAATTCAAAATGGGCGAAGTCATATTTCTCACCGGGCGGTGTCATCAGGAATTCGCTCTGATCCGATGAGCGGCCATGAAGCCCATGGGAGCCATAGAACATGAAAATCTTGAAGGATGTCACCCCGTGATCGGCCACAAGGTCGGGAATTTCCGCAATATGCTCATTCATCATGGGGGCCAGGTGATAGCCGTAATCCACATAGAAATTGCCTTTTGAAATTTCCAGAACCTCTGGGAAAAATTCCCGGTAAGGCCCGCCTTTGTTCAGATAATATTGCCCAGTGCGCATATAGTTCAGGCTCGACGTCACCCCGCCCATGGCCGCCGCCCGGCTTTCGGAGCGCGCATCCTGATCCAGCGGGTTATAAATCCCGGTATGCATATGGGCATCCACCAACCCCGGAAAGGCCAGTTTGCCGCCCCCGTCCACAACCTCTGCGCCCTGCCCGGCATCAATATCTGCCGCCAGCGTGGCAATCTTACCATCCTTGATACCAATATCAAGGGCATCCACCGTTGTCTTGCCGGGCCGGACAAGGCGGACATTTTTGATTATCAAGTCATAGCTTTGGCTGCTGGTCATGGTGCATTCTTCTCCTGCGGTATAGTATGGGGCTATTATATCAGGGTCGCGGGCGGAGTAAGTGACTTTTGTCATTGCTGAAAAATCCTGATAACGCAGACTGCGGATATAAAATTTATCACACAGGGAAGATGACCATGACCACACAGGATAGCCGCCCAAAAGATTGTAGAAATGACGGCGAAGGCCGGATTAAATGCGCAACCGTATCGGCGGCGGATGTTGATGCGGTGATCAGCAGCTATGAAAAATATTTCGGCTATCGCATCATTGATCAGGGACAGGTCAGCCCCGCACAGGCCACCGCATGGGGAACGCCGGCCATGGCGGGCAGCCGGCAAGTGGTCATGGGGCCGGAAAGTGGCTCAGAGGTATACATCCGCATTGTGGAGAATGAGGGCCTACCCGCTTATGAACCGCTGAAAACTTATGGCTGGAACGCCATAGAGATTACGGTTCGGGATGTGGAGGCTCTCCATGAAAATCTGAAACAATCCCCCTTTGAGATCGTGGGCGTGCCCACCTATCTTGATTTCTCCGACAAGATATATCCCATGCAGGCGGTGGGCGTGGCGAATGAGCTGTTTTACCTCAATCAGGTGCGCGGCAACCTGCCCGATTATGATCTGCCCATGGCGCGGTCTTTTGTGGATCATACCTTTATCATGGTGCTGGCGACCCCGGATATGGATGACGCCATTAAATTCTATGTGGATAATTTCGGCTGGGATCAGGGCAATGCCTATTTCGTCAAATACAGCGTTATTAACGAGGCGTTTAATTTGCCCGAGGAAACCCCGCACCATCTGTCCATGACCTGTAATGGCCGGATTGTGAATAATGAGATCGACCAATATCCGCCGGAAACCATAGAGCGCCCCTGCGCGCCGGGCAAGCTCGCCCCCGGCATAGCCATGACCAGCTTTATCGTCGATAATCTGGACCGGGTGAAGGCCGAGATGATCACCGCACCGGTGCGCCTTGACATGGCCCCCTATCATGGGCGAAGATCAGCCTGCTGCGTAGGTAACGCAGGCGAATTGATTGAATTGATCGAGGCAACATAAGTATGACAGACAAGCTTCTCGGCCCCGGCTATTATGCAATAGCCCTGCAAACCACCATTGACGGGGTTAATGGTTGCGGGGACCGGGAAGCGGCCTTTGACCTGATCCATAAAAGCATCACCCGGCTGGCCGGGGAGATCAGTTCCAGCAAGAAATTTGTCGGGCCGGATGTGCGCCTGATGGTGTTGCCGGAATATGTCCTCACCGCCTATCCCATGGGAGAAACGATTGAGGGCTGGGCCAATAAGGCCTGTTTGGAGATGGACGGGCCGGAATATGACATGCTGGGCAGGATTGCGCAGGATAATGACCTGTATCTGTCGGGAAATGCTTACGAGAAAGACCCCAACTTTCCGGGGCTGTATTTTCAGGCGAGCTTTATCATTGACCCGTCGGGTGATGTGATTTTGCGCTATCGGCGGCTGAATTCCGTCTTTGCCCCCACCCCCCATGATGTGTGGGATAAATATCTGGATATTTATGGCTTGGACGGGGTCTTTCCGGTGGCCAAAACCGACATCGGCAATCTGGCCTGTATCGCATCCGAGGAAATTCTCTATCCCGAAATCGCCCGCTCTCTTGCCCTGCGTGGGACGGAGGTTTTTCTTCATAGTTCAGGCGAGATCGCCTGCACCCATGACAGTATAAAAAACATCGCCCGCAAGGCCCGCGCCATGGAAAATATGGCCTACGTAATCTCGTCCAACTGTGCGGGCATACGCGGCCACGCCATGCCGGAAAATGCCACCGGCGGCAAATCGGCCATCATTGATTACCGGGGCATGACATTACAGGAAAGCGGCTGGGGCGACACCATGACCGCCAACGATCACATCGACCTGAACGCCCTGCGCCGTGACCGCGCGCGCCGCGCCATGAATAATTTTCTGGCCCGTCAGCGGCTGGAACTGTTCGCCGACACCTATAGCGGCCCCGGCAGCCACCC
>DRKK01000174.1 GCA_011051815.1 Sphingomonadales bacterium
AAAATCTTGATGTGAATGGACCCTCAAAAAGCGCCATGCGGACTGACTTAAAATTGGAAATTGAACTCAACAGGCAATTTGGGGTTATCACCGAATCCGGTGCTGTGGATATTAAGGCAACCCTGAAAGATGCCCGGCAGACATTGGCCGACATAAAAGTGGATATTGTGGCGGAATTGAATGATACCATTCGGGAGGTGGAACTGGACCCCTCAATTCCGGCAGCAATAAAGAAAAATGTCATCGTGCAGTTGGAGCGTGAGTTACAGAGAAACGAACAACGGCTCAAGTCTTTGGAAGACCGCGCCTTGCAGTTTTCCTATAAAATGATCCTGCCCAAGTCGAACTACGCAAGCGGTTCCAAATGTAACGAAGAGATTATCATGGAAGAAACCCATGATACGGATTTGGATGCTGACACCAAGGGAAATGACCGGGACGTCCGGAAAGCCTTTTCCTGGATTTAATTCTTAAGCTATTTTTCCCGCAAAATTCTTGTCTTTTTTCTTACGGCATTTGCTGATAAGCTATCTGTATATCATGTATTTCCAGTCAAAAAGGATGGGGGATGGTTGCACATATCGGGACAGTTGCCTTTGTCGGCATAGAGGCCAGACTGGTTGATGTGCAGGTGCAGGTTGCGTCAGGTCTGCCGTCTTTCACCATTGTTGGCCTGCCGGACAAGGCCGTGGCCGAATCCCGCGAGCGGGTGCGGGCGGCACTTGGGGCCATTGGATTGGCACTACCGCCCAAAAGAATTACCGTTAATCTGGCTCCTGCGGATCTGCCCAAGGAAGGCAGTCATTATGACCTTGCCATTGCCCTTGGCCTGTTGGTGGCGATGGAGGCTGTGGCCAGTGATACGGTGGAATCCTATATTGTTCTGGGGGAGCTGGGGCTGGACGGGGCCATACAGGCCGTGCCGGGGGTGTTGTTGGCGGCCATGAAGGCATTGGAGCTTGATTGCGGCCTGGTCTGTGCGGCGGCCTCGGGCGGTGAGGCCGCATGGGCCGGGGAGGTGGAGATCATTGCCGCCGAAAATCTGCTCAGTCTGATCAATCACTTAAAGGGCAATCAACTGCTTAGCCCACCGACAGCGGCGATTGTCCGAGACGCCGAAAATATCCCTGATCTTCGGGATATAAAGGGGCAGGAAACCGCCAAACGGGCCTTGGAAATTGTTGCTGCCGGGGGGCATAATCTATGCATGGTAGGTCCGCCGGGGTCCGGGAAATCCATGCTGGCGGCAAGGCTGCCCGGTATCCTGCCACCCATGACGGCGGCGGAGGTGCTGGAGGTGAGCATGATTGCTTCAATCTCTGGCCTGTTGACTGAGGGCGGTATTACCCGCAATCGGCCCTTTCGCAACCCCCATCATTCGGCCTCTATGGCGGCATTGGTGGGCGGCGGATTGAAGACCCGGCCCGGCGAAATTTCACTGGCCCATCGGGGTGTGTTATTTCTTGATGAATTGCCCGAATTTCAACGTCCGGCACTGGACAGCCTGCGCCAGCCCATTGAAAGCGGTGAGGCGGTGGTGGCCCGGGCCAATCGTCATGTGACTTATCCGGCCCGTTTTCAACTGGTGGCGGCCATGAATCCCTGCCGCTGTGGTTATCTGGATGATCCGGCACAGGCCTGTTCCCGCGCGCCCAGATGTGCGGTGGATTACCAGTCAAAAATCTCAGGCCCCATGATGGACCGCTTTGATATTCATATTGAGGTTCCGGCGGTTAGCGCCCATGATCTGACCCTGCCGGCGCCTTCTGAGGGTAGCCCGGATGTGGCCGCCCGTGTGATGGCCGCCCGGACCTTGCAAACGGAACGTTATCAAGCCATGGGGCTTGACCATATTCGCTGTAATGCCGAGGTGGATGGCGAGGCCTTGGAGGCCGTGGCACGTCTGGATAAAGCCGGGCAGGACATCCTCACCCAGGCCATTGATGTCATGCGGCTGACGGCACGCGGTTATCACCGTATATTACGTGTGGCCCGTACCATCGCCGATCTGGACGCTAGCCAGAATATCAGCAAAATCCATATCTCCGAAGCCCTGAGTTACCGTCAGAAAAAACATATCAGGTAAATTATTTGATATATTAAACTGTAAGATTTTTTTGACAAACTGTCGGAATATTTTACAGTTTTAGGTTTTTTTTAAGTTGGAGAGTATGAATTTCCGTTGGTTTCTGCCGTTTTCCTAAGTTGGCACAGGGCTTGCTTATGTGTTTGTGGGTTAAAAACGAGTTAATAGAAAAAAAGAGTTAGGTAAGTTATGAAAAAGTTATTTTATAGTATGATTACAGTATTTTTTGCGTTTGTTTGCAATGCGAATGCCACGCCTGTGGAGCTTGAATATGATGTTACGGCTATTGGAGGTGGTTCATATCAATATGATTTTACACTTACGTTGACAAACACTGATGCCTCATGGGTGTCAGGCCAAGGATGGGGATGGATAATTTTTGGTGATCATGCATTTGCGACACCTGATGTTTTGACGGCTTGGTCAGGGATAAGCGTAGATGCGCCTTATACTGGGTTTACCACTTCGAATGGTGGCCATAATGGTCCTACTCTTAGTAGTGCATTGACATATTTTATTCCAAATGTTGTTGGAGACTCCTTGCAATGGTCTGGCATTTCTAACGCATTAGTAACCCAAGGACTGTTATGGAGTTCAATAGCCGTGACTGGGGGAGCGACGATTATAATTTTTGATAATGCCGTCTATAAGGCCAGTGTAGTTCCGGAACCGGCACCGCTTGCCCTGTTAGGTTTTGGTTTGTTAGGCTTGGGATTGGCGCGCGGGCGCCGTAGATAATATACACTATGGGTGTTACTTTCAGGGGCCTTCACGGGCCGCCTATTTTGCCAACTTTCATATCTTCTTATTTTTCGGCGGTAAGGTTTGACCTCATCGGTTCCTACATAGGGTCGCTAGAACAGCAGAGAAATACATGCCTCCGAAGCCCTTAACAATCGCCAAAAAACATATCAGGTAAATTATTTAACATGGTTTAACTGTAAAGAATCCTGACAAATTGTCGGAATCCTTTACAGTTGTTTATGGTTAAT
>DRKK01000175.1 GCA_011051815.1 Sphingomonadales bacterium
AAGTGTTGGACGGGGAAATAGATATTTTCCTTAACGCCGCCCTTGCCGCCCGTGTTCATGGCGCTTCTGATAATGTAGAAGATTTGGAATAAACCGGATCAGGCGGTTTTCTGTTCCGGGGGTTTTGCGCCCGTAACTTTTGCGATGCTGGCATTATCCTGCCCCGCATTGGTTTTATGGGTCAGTTTACCTTCGATAAAGGCACCAGCCTCCACACTCAAAGTTTCATGGAACAAGTCACCGGTTACTTTTGCCGATTTTTCAAGGCGAATATTACGGCCATTGATCTGGCCCTTTACGGTTCCTTTAACAGTGACTTTATCTGCAGTCACAACGCCCTCTACAGCGCCCTGCTCACCAATGGTAAGGGAGGCACACCGTACATCGCCCTCTATGGTGCCATCCAATTGCATCTCACCAAGGGTGGTGATATTGCCTGTGATGGTGACATCGGAACTAATGATGGAAGGAACGGAATTTGTGGGGCGTGTTGATTTATTCATGGTGCTAGCTGTCATACTCTTGTCGTTGGATTTTGAGAACATTATTCGATGCCTTAAATATTTTCTGCGGGTTAATAGGCTTGCCATTAAACCAGATTTCGTAATGCAGGTGAGGACTGGTACTGCGGCCTGTTGATCCCATCAGGCCAATCTTCTGTTCCAGCGTGACCTTGTCACCTTTTTTCACCAATATCTTGGAAAGATGACCATATCGTGACCGAAATCCATTTCCGTGATCAATTTCAATAAAATTACCATATGCCCCGTTACGGCCAGCCTTGATAATGGTGCCATTGGCCGAGGCATAGATGGGCGTTTTCCACCATCCGGCCATATCAATACCGTGATGACGGGCCCATTTTTTCTTGAAAGGATCTTTGCGGATACCAAAGGAACTAGAAATATAATATTTCTTCGCCGGTTTCCCGACCGGAATATGCTGCATAGCACTTTCCAGATCAATCAATCGATTATGATGGGCATATAATTTGGCAAAAGGTTCATTGGACGACAAGTCAATGTCGTTATTTTCAGAATAGAGAATGAATGGCCCGCCCATGGCCATGGACAGTGACGGTCTGTTCCGGGACAGCTGAATTAATTTACTGCTTTTAATACCGGATTTCTTCAATGTGTTTTCCACATATTCAATTTTGCGGGATATGCGGCTAATCATTTTTTCGGCAAGGGCCTGTTGCTGTTGCTCAATACGGGCAATACTGAATTCAAAATTGGCCAACTGTGCCTTATGGTTCTGATAAACACCAATCACATCGGAAGATTCAGCATTATAGCTGATCACATCGGGCTCGGCGTTATTTTTTTGTGGTAGTGTATTCTTTATTTGTGACTGTTTTTGATCCGGCAGCATGGTAGACGAAAGAGACTTATCGGCCTCCAGGAGCTGTTGCAGGTAAATCTGTCGCTGTTCCAAGGCCATGGTCGATTTCTGAATATCCTTCTTCAGATTATCAAACTGTTCATTTGCCTTGGTATAGTTTTTTTCTGCCTTTGCCAGCTCCACATCTTTTGCCGCCAGTATTTCGGCGCGAAAAACATAACTGTAAGAGGTGAGGGCAGTCCAGACGAAAACACCGAATAAAGCAAAAATGGCAATGAGTTGGGTACGGTGGGAAATGGAAACAAACCGAACAACACCATTGGTCCTGAAATACAGCTGTCTTTCAGGGAAACGCTGCATGATCGTTTCTCTCAATTTCATAAAAAAATTTGAAATTGTCCTCATCCTCTTGTTAACAAAACCCGCCTTTATATTTTTATAGGCTGCATTTGATACTAAAGCGTAAATAAATGCAATAATTTTCATTGAATAGCAAATATTTACCCTAAATTAAGTATAAATTTAATCCGATTTCTGTGCAAGGGGCAGATAAAAAAATTCTTCGAACCCAGCCCGCGTTCTGGCCGCTTTATTAAAAGGCGGTTTTATCTGACCTTTAAAATATTGCGACACAAGGTTTTGATATGTTTCCGCAGGATCTAGATTTTTCTTCTGACATATATGGTTAAACCATTTCTGTCCCGCATGAACATGGGCGATTTCCTCTTCATAAATCATAGATAAGGCCTCAGCACTTTTAAGGTCATTGGCTTTTTCCAGCCGCACGATCATGGCGGGCGTTACATCAAGGCCGCGTGCTTCCAAAACCAAGGGGACAACGGCAAGCCGCGCCAATAAATCATGGGCCGTATCCATAGCAGATTGCCAGAGGCCATCATGGGCCGGCATATCACCGTAAGTGACCCCGTAAGATTGAAGCCTATCTGTTATCATCTGAAAATGCCGCGCCTCATCATCGGCAACCTGTGTCCAGTCATTGGTAAATCCCCTTGGCATATCCCCGCCAAAGCGGGCCACCATATCCCAGGCCAGATCAATGGCGTTAAATTCAATATGGGCAATCGCATGAAGCAGAGCGGCAACATTACGTCGTTTTGGCATATAGCGAGGCATAAGAAGCTCGGGGACCACAGGCCGGGCAGGGCGATCCGGCGGACAGGCCGGAAAAGCATGAGATAACACCCCGTCCTGCCAGTCTTTGGCATAGCAGCGACTAAGCCGGATTTTATCTTCCGGAGGGGCTGAGTTCAGAATTTCAATGGCCGCATCGCCAATGGTAAGCGGAGGAGCCGTCATTAAAGTTCTTTGACAGCCTCCAGCACCGCATCAGCATGGCCTTTGACTTTTACTTTGTGCCAGATTTTCTGGATTACGCCATTCTGATCGATGAGGAAGGTGGCCCGTTCAATACCCATATATTCCCGACCATAGAGTTTTTTCAGAATCCAGACGCCGTAAGCCTCACATAATATGCCGTCTTCATCAGATATAAGGTTAATTTTAAGGTCCTGCTTTGCAATGAAATTCTGGTGACGCTTTATGCTGTCCTTAGACGCACCGAGAATGACGGCCCCGGCGGCCTCAAATTCTGCCTTTTTAGCGGTAAAATCTCTGGCTTCCGTGGTACAGCCCGGTGTGCTGTCCTTGGGGTAGAAGTATAAAACCAGTTTCTTGCCCTTGAAATCACTCAAACTTACAATATCGCCGTTTTCATTTGGCAGGGAAAAATCAGGGGCTTTTTGGCCAACGTCCAGCATCGTAAAATCCTTATTTATTAATCATGATGACATTATGATTTTTCAGCGGGACATTCAATTATTTCCCGGTAAATACCATAAATATTTTTTTGAATTTCTGTAACTTTCTGAGCCAGCTGTTCGAGCGTATCCACATCAAACCTTTCACAAAGCGTATCTATCAAACCCTGCTGATTTTCTGAAAGCTTTATCTCATCACCAAGGCAAAGCCGCAATACGGCCTGAAGATTTTGCATAAAATCACAACCATGATAGAGCATATTGCCGTTATAGTCGGGCAGAATATGATTTTTTTTCAATGTTGAAATCTGGTCAAGCGTATTGGTGACAAAGATTTCCGGATATTGGGACCCATATTTCAGGAGCAAATACTGACAGATAAATTCTATATCCACCAACCCGCCCCGGATATGTTTCACGGCCCATATATCCTTTGTTCCAAACTCATTGAACAGCTTTTCCCGCATGTCAGCCGTATCATGCAATAAATTCTGCCGGTTGCTGTCTTTCAGGGCAGTTTGAACAATCTGAGATATTTTTTTCCCGATTTCTGCATCTGCCACAATGGTGCGGCCCCGGGTCAGTGCCAGATGTTCCCATGTCCAGGCATCATTCATTTGATAAGTCTCAAAGCCTTGCAAGGTTACGGCAATGGGACCGGCATTGCCCGACGGGCGCAAGCGCATATCAACCTCATACAGCTTACCTTCACCGGTCATGGCGGTCAGGGCATTGATAAACTGCTGGCTCAGACGGGCAAAATAGTGATTTATGGACAGAGCTTTCGTGCCGTTTGAAAAAGGCGGGGCTTGCCCGGGGTCATAAATAAATACAAGATCAAGGTCAGATGTGGGCGTCAATTCCCGGCCGCCCAGTTTGCCCAGTGCAAAAATCGCAAATTGGGCCCCCTCTATTACGCCATGTTTTCTGGCAAATTCCCGTTTCACTTCCGCCAGCATAACCTCAAGAATGATGTCGGCAACCATGGACAGATTCTTGCCCGCCGTTCTGGCATCAATATTATTGCGCAGAATTTGCACTCCGACCTGAAATTTATGCTCACTGGCCCATTTTCGGCTTATATCCAGAATATCCTGAAAATCCTGCGCCAGAGCAAGCTGGTCCTTGAGGTGCGCTCTCAAACCCTCCCTATTGAAAGAGGCCTCAAAAAAATTATTATTCACTACCGCATCAAGCAACAGAGGCCGCTTGGCCAATTGCTCAGCCAGATTAGGCGCAATGCCAATAATTTCTGATAGCAGTTCCAGCAACCACGGCTGGGCTTTGATAAAGGAAAATAACTGAACGCCCGAGGGCAGGCGGGACAGGAATTTGTCAAATCTTTTAAAGCTACTGTCCGGATCGCCAAACCTGCTGAAATTACGCAAAATTTCCGGGACAAAGCCATGAAGTAGTTTTCGCGCCCGTTCCGTCCGACAGGCCCGGTATCGCCCAAGCAACCATGCCTGAATAATATTGTAAATAGCTTTGGGGTCTTCATATCCCGCCTCGGAGATAACCTGCAAACTTGCTTTATTATAATCATCCGGTGGAAAGGCGAGCAGATGGTCATCCACCTCATCATCCTGGTGGGATTCTTTCAGTAAATCCGTGAAGAGCCGGTGAACATTCCGCAAGTGATGATCAAGCTCCTGCTCAAAATCACGCTGGTCTTTATAACCCATAAAACTTGTTATTCTGCTCAAATCCTCTGCACTGTCCGGCATCACATGGGTCTGGTCATCGTTGATCATTTGAAGCCGATGTTCCAACCGCCTGTAATAGCCATAGGCCCTTTGCAGAATTAGATTATCTGCTTCCGATAGCTTTCCGGCTTTTTCCAAGGCATTCAAGGCCTCACAGGTTGGGGCGACCTGTAAGTCCGGCTCCCGTCCACCGGCGATAAGCTGGAAAATCTGGGCGTAGAACTCGATCTCTCGAATACCGCCATGACCCAGCTTTATATCCTGTCCGGCAAAACAGATTTCCTTGTGGCCGTGATGCTGGTGAATAAGTTTTTTGATGGCATAAATATCCTCCAGCGCCACATAATCCAGATGCTTGCGCCAAACAAAGCTCTTGATACGGGACAGGAATTCATATCCGGCGGCGATGTCTCCCGCAACGGGCCGGGCCTTGATCATGGCCGCCCGTTCCCAATTCAGGCCCATGGACTGATAGTATATTTCCGCGCCCTCCATAGACAGAGCAACAGCCGTGGCCCCGGGATCAGGCCTGAGCCTCAAATCCGTACGGAAAACATAACCCTCCGCCGTTCTTTCCTGCATAATTTTAACCAGATTACGGGTGAGTTTGATAAACATATCCTGTGCCGTTTTACGGCCTGTATAGCGGACTATATCCTTGTCATAGAGAACGATCAAATCAATATCACTGGAATAATTAAGCTCGCGGCCGCCCATTTTTCCCATGGCCAGCACCACGTAACCTGTGCCTTTTGACATATCCGGCGTTGCCCGAAGTTTGTTCGCTTCTCTATCCGCGATATGACCTGGAATGGCCAGATTACCCTTGATCATTTCAATACGTAAAAGATGACTGACGACCAGAGATACGGATGTTTCGGCGAATTCAGTCAGACTTCCCGTTATTTTATCCAAGGGCCATTGTCCCGAAAGGTCGGCAAAGGAAATAATCAACGCAACTTGTGATTTGCTTTGACGTAAAATTCTCATAACCTGAGCTGTGTCTTTTTCATCAGGCAAAGTTGCCAACAGATTTTTTATGGTTTTCTCAAAAAGAACATCTAGTGGCTGCGAAAAAATTTCTTTGGCAAAATGCACATCCCGAAACAACAAGCGTGATAAATAGGGGCTGTCAGTAAAAATTGCGTATAAAAGATATAAATAATTATTTTGATTAATTAATGTAGCAATATCTGTTACTTGTTGGTCTTGGCAGAGCTTTATGAAATCCGCGAATTTACCTTCTGCGTCTGTTTGATTGGTCGCCAGTGGAAAAAAGGTAGATATTTCCGCCATAAAGTTTAGCACCTTAATTAGGTCAAGTTTTTATTATATAGAGTGTTGCAGGCTATAATATCTGCAAAATGTGATTATAGAGAATTATAATTTGAAACGATACGCCTTAACATTAAAAATACTTCTTGGCTTTTTTTCAGCCTGCGCATTGATGATCATTCTGCTGGGCTGGCGGCTAAGTATTGGCCCCATAGCTCTGGATTGGGCCGGGGACTATTTGAAACAGGCATTGACCTCATATCAGGAGGACGTCAATGTAGATTTCCGCGATGCGGTCTTAATCTGGCAAAAGGAAGAACGCTCATCCTATGCCGGGGCCAGCGGCCTTCAGGTCATTTTTTATGAAGTTGAAATAAAAAACAGGGCTACGGACTTTACCCTTAATGTACCCGAAGTAAGCGCCCGTTTCAGTGGGCTGGCCATGTTACGGGGTTTGCTTGCCCCGACCAATGTGTCCATAACTGGCCTGTCCATAGATTATACCCTTGGCCCGGACGCATGGGAATCCGACGACGACCGGCCTTTCGTGGAAAAGCTTGAGGCTTTCCTGAGAAATATACAAAATTCAAACAGTTTGCCTTTTAAAATGGCGCAGCAATTGCTTTTGCCGCCCCAATCGTCCCGTGTGGCAGGCTATTTGCGACAGGTTTCACTTCTGGACACCAAAATAACCCTTAATGACCAATTGTCAGGCCAACAATGGCAGATACCCTCCGCCCAGCTTAATCTGCAACGGACCGATAGCGGATTAAGTGTTAATCTTTCCGGTGACATAAATATGGCAACCAGCCGTATTATGCCCATAGATTTTTATCTGCTATTTGACAATGACAAAAAAGAAGCCATCACCACATTGGCGTTTTCCGATTTAAGACCATCGGCACTGGCAGGAAGCGTCGAGGCCTTATCCGGACTGGCGGATATGAATGTTCCCTCAAAGGGAAATATCGAATTTAAAATTGACCAGAATTTTAACATTCCCGTAGTGGCCTTTAATTTATCTTTGGGGGAGGGGTTTATTAATCCCGGCAAAATATACCCTGAGCCACTGAAAATAACATCAGCGGCCTTGAACGGGCATATTGTCAAAAAAGAAAGTTCCATTGTTCTGGATGAAATATCCCTGCAACTGGGGCAAACATATGTGAGTGGATCCGGATTGTTATATGGCTCCACAGACCGTCCGGGCATCGCGATTAAGGCCGATATTCGGGATTTACCCTTTTTGGATCTTAAAACATATTGGCCGGGCCAGTTTGGCAAGGGGGCCTATAAATGGATAGCCAAAAATATTGACGGCGGCATTGTTCAGGAAGGGCATCTGGACATTTATATCGACCCTGATATGTGGCCCGCCGTACCGGATGAGAATACTCCGGCCAAACTTATCTTACCGCCCGATGTTATGGTCTTCAGGTTTGATTTTAACAATATCAACGCCCATTACCTACGTCCCATGCCCATGTTAACCGGCATAGGGGGACAGGC
>DRKK01000176.1 GCA_011051815.1 Sphingomonadales bacterium
GGCCGACAATCTTCACACCATTTTCCAGAACCACTTTTCCGGCTTGTGAAAGCTCACAGTTACCGCCGCTTTCCACCGCAAGGTCAATGATAACCGATCCTGGTTTCATGCTATGGACCATTTCGCGGGTGATCAGAACCGGAGCTGGACGCCCCGGTATCAGGGCCGTGGTAATAGCAATATCCTGCTTGGCAAGGGTTTCGGCGATCAGGGCCGCTTGCTTGACCTTATAGTCATCGCTCATTTCCTTGGCATATCCGCCTTCTGTTTCACCTGTCTCGTCACTTTCGACCATGACGAATTTCCCGCCAAGGCTTTCCACCTGTTCCTTGGCGGCGGCCCGTACGTCCGTGGCAGAGACAACTGCGCCGAGCCGCTTTGCAGTGGCAATGGCTTGCAATCCGGCAACGCCGCAGCCCATGACCATTACTTTGGCCGGGGCAACCGTACCCGCCGCTGTCATCATCATGGGAAAGGCGCGGGAGAATTCCGACGCCGCATCAATGACCGCCGTATAGCCCGCAAGATTGGACTGGGAGGATAGAACATCCATGCTTTGAGCGCGGGTGATGCGCGGCATAAATTCCATGGCAAAGGCCGTAATATTGCCCTTGGCATAGGCATCAACCATGGCGCCGTCCGTAAAGGGAGACAGAATAGCCATCAGCATTGCGCCGGGCTTGATCAATGACATTTCATCGATACCACCTGCATTTTCTTTTTCGGCGGCATGAAGTGGACGTTGAACTTTAAAGATCACATCCGCATCAGCGTAGGTTTCAGCGGCATCAGCGGCAATTTTCGCGCCGGCGGCGGTGAAATCGCTGTCGGGGATGCTGCTTAGCAGGCCGGCATCTTTTTCAACGACGACATCGAACCCCAGCGCTATGAGCTTTTTAACTGTATCCGGCGATGCGGCAACACGCCGTTCATGCTCCCGGCGTTCCTTGGGTATGGCAAGTTTCATATGGACTCCTTCTGATATTATTTTTCAATTTCATCAATTAAAGTGCTAATCATATTCAATCCCTCCGACCAGAATTCGGGACTTTTGGCATCAAGCCCAAAGGGCTTTAATAGCTCCCCATGGCGCAGACTACCACCTGCGCGCAGCATATCAAAATATTTCTCCTGAAAACCTTCAGGTGTTTTTTCATAAACAGCATAAAGCGAGTTTACCAGACAGTCGCCAAATGCATAGGCATAAACGTAAAAAGGTGAATGAATGAAATGGGGGATGTAACACCAAAAATTCCGGTAGCTGTCATCCAGAAGAATGGCATCGCCAAGACTTTCACGTTGAACCGCCATCCATATATCGCCCAGATCATCGGCGGAAAGCTCCCCCGTTTTGCGGGCCTCATGCACTCTTGCCTCAAAGTCGTAAAAAGCGATTTGGCGGACAACGGTGTTGAGCATGTCCTCCACCTTGGCGGCAATCATGTTTTTTCTTTTCTGCGAGTCTTGGGCCTTGGACAGTAAAGACCGGAAGGTCAGCATTTCGCCAAAGACGCTTGCTGTTTCCGCCAGCGTCAGCGGTGTATCTGACAATAACGGTCCTTGTGGGGCGGCCAATATCTGGTGGACGCCGTGGCCTAGTTCATGAGCCAATGTCATCACATCGCGGGTCTTGCCCAGATAGTTCAGCAATAGATAGGGGTGGACATCTGGCACCGTCGGGTGGGCAAAGGCCCCTGGAGATTTGCCATCCCGCACCGGTGCATCTATCCAGTCATTGTCAAAAAATCTTTGGCCTATCTTTGCCATCTCCGGGGAAAACTGTCCGTAAGCCTGCAGGACGATGTCCCGGGCTTCCGGCCATTGGTAAAGGCTGTTATCACTGTTTGGCAGGGGGGCGTTACGGTCCCACCAATCCAACTTGTCTTTACCAAACCATTCAGCCTTCAGGCGATAATAACGGTGGGAAAGGGAGGGGTAGGCCGCTTTCACGGCATTAACCAGTGCATCAACCACCGGCTTTTCCAATTGATTTGATAAATGGCGGGCAGAATCAGGTGTTTTGAAATGCCGCCAACGGTCTTCTATTTCCTTATCCTTGGCCAGGCTATTGGTGATATGGGTAAACAGGCGGATATTATTTTTGAACGTTTTGGCCAGGCAGTCTGCCGCTGCCTTTCGCTTACCCTCATCCGGGTCAGATAAATGGTCCAGCACCTGTTCCGTGCCGATAGAAACAGGTTTTTCTGTGCTGGGGTCAAGATAATCAAACTTCAGGTTCGCCATGGTTTCATCAAACAGACGCACCCATGCAGCGCGGCCTGACACGGCCTTATCCAAAAGTAATTCTTCGAGCTTGTCCTCTAACTGATGAGGGCGATACTGCCGAATGGTGTCAAACCACGGGCGATAGCGCGCCAGTTCAGCGGAAGAGTTCAGCCATAGATTTACTTGCTCCTCTGGAACCCGGTTAATTTCCAGCGTGAAGAACAGAATCTGTGTGTTGATTTTGGTTAATCTTTCACTACAGGCTTGATAGAATTTCGAAATTTTCAC
>DRKK01000177.1 GCA_011051815.1 Sphingomonadales bacterium
ATAAATACTGTTTATCCAAATATAGGCAACTTGTAAAGTCTGTATAGCGAACAAATAAACAGATAAGGATTGATAATGACCAAATTTACAAAATACGCCGCCCCGGTGGGCCGCATCTTTATTTCCCTGATATTTCTTCTATCAGGTTTGAACAAAATATCAGCTTATGAAGGTACTCAGGGTTATATGGAGGCCATGGGCATTCCCGGCGGCCTGTTGCCCTTCACGATTATCTTTGAAGTTGGCTTTTCTCTGGCGGTGATAGTCGGATGGCAGACACGTTTTGCCGCACTGGCGCTGGCCGGGTTCAGCTTTATCACGGCATTTCTCTTTCATGCGGATTTTGGTGATCAGATACAGTCTATCATGTTTATGAAAAATATAGCCATTTCCGGCGGCTTCCTGTTTCTGGTGGCTCAGGGGGCCGGGGTCTGGTCTGTGGACAGCCTGCTGGCAGGTCGCGCAAACTTAGCAGGGAAATGAGCCATGATACCGTCACGTAAAATAGTAAAAATCAGTCCTGGGCTTGCGGCCTCGGACGGGGCCGGGGTGAAATTAACCCGCTATATCGGCGCACCGGATATTGATATGCTGGACCCGTTTCTGCTTTTAGACCGTTTCGCGTCCGATAATCCCGATGATTATCTGGGGGGCTTTCCAGAACACCCCCACAGGGGGTTTGAAACGGTTACCTATATTCTGGCGGGCCGGATGCGTCATAAGGATAACGTAGGTCATGAGGGTGTAATTAACCCCGGTGATGTGCAATGGATGACGGCTGGACGCGGTATTATCCATTCAGAAATGCCCGAGCAGACGGATGGCCTGCTGGAAGGCTTTCAGCTTTGGGTAAATCTTGCGGCGCAGGATAAAATGACGGCCCCGGCCTATCATGAATATCCGGCGGCGGCTATACCAGAGGAAAACCACGATCAGAATGTCACGGTAAAAGTCATATCAGGGCAGACGGACCACGGCACAAAAGGCGCGGTGACGGCGGCCTCTGATAATCCGTTGTTTCTGGATGTGACTTTGAAGGCAGGCGGTTCTTTTCATCAGTCGATTCCGGCGGATCATAACGGCTTTATCATGGTGATTGACGGGGTGGTTCAGGCGGACGGTGCCGGGCCGGAGCTTGGGGCCAGAGAGCTTGGGATTCTGGGGGATGGTGACTATGTGATCCTCACCTCAAAAGGTGGGGATAGCCGCTTTTTGGTCATTGCCGGGCGGCTGTTGAATGAACCGGTTGCCCGCAGTGGTCCCTTTGTCATGAATACAAAAGATCAGGTTATGCAGGCCTATCAGGATTATCGCACAGGAAAATTTTAGGAGAATAAAAATGGGATTGTTAATAGACGGAAAATGGCATGATAAATGGTATGATACCGGTGCCACCAAAGGACGCTTTATCCGTAAAGAATCGTCTTTCAGAAACTGGGTCACGGCGGATGGGGCTGCCGGGCCAACGGGTGAGGGCGGGTTCAAGGCAGAGGCCGGGCGCTATCACCTGTATGTTTCCTATGCCTGCCCCTGGGCGCATCGGACGCTTATTTTCAGGGCCCTGAAAGGGTTGGAAGATATGATTTCCCTATCGGTGGTTCACCCTCTTATGGCGGCGGAGGGCTGGACATTTGCCGAGGGTGAAGATGGTGTTTCAGATAACCTTAACGGGGCAGACCTTCTTCATCAGGTATATACGGCGGCACAGGCGGATTATACGGGCCGGGTGACGGTGCCGATTCTGTGGGATAAACAGCGAAATACCATCGTGTCCAATGAATCGGCTGAAATTATCCGGATGTTAAATACGGCCTTTGATGATGTTGGTGCAGTGAGCGGAGATTATTACCCGCAACCGTTGCGCAATGAAATCGACGCCCTGAATGAGCGTATATATGATACGGTAAATAACGGTGTCTATAAGGCGGGATTTGCCACCACTCAGGCGGCATATGAAGAAGCCATCGGTCCCTTATTTGACAGTCTTGACTGGCTGGAGGGGATTTTGGGCGGCACGCGTTATCTGATCGGGGATCAGATAACAGAGGCGGACTGGCGCCTATTCACCACCTTGGTTCGTTTCGATCCGGTGTATGTAGGGCATTTCAAATGTAACCTGAAAAGAATAGCCGATTACCCAAATCTGTCTGGTTATATGCACGACCTGTATCAGCAACCGGGCGTTGCGGAAACTGTAAATATGGTCCATATTAAGCGCCATTACTATGAAAGCCATGCCACGATTAATCCAAGCGGCGTGGTGCCATCCGGGCCAGTGATTGACTATGCGGCCCCGCACGGCAGGGGATAGTCCGTGAACACATTATATAAAAACAGAAATGAAAAGGGAATAAGATGGAAGAACCGAATATAGTTGGTCGCAAACCGGTAAAAGTGGATTTGGAGGCGGGCGAAACATACTATTGGTGCAGTTGCGGAAAATCCGCCAGCCAGCCCTTCTGTGATGGCTCACACCGGGGAACATCCTTCACCCCTCATGCCTTTACGGCAGAAGACAGCGGTGAAGCCTATCTCTGCCTCTGCAAGCATACGAAAAATGCCCCTTTTTGTGATGGTTCTCATGCAAAATTACCGCAGGACGGGGCAGAGGTAACTGCCGCTGCTGCTCCCTCAGACGGTCCGCCCGACCCGGTGCCAACTCCGGAAGAACCCACGGTCAAGGCCATACATGACCTGGCACGGGACGGGCTTTCCAAGGTCGGGCATCACGGCGAGATGGCCTCCATGGGGGTGCCGCGCTACGACTTGCCCGACTGGAATGATATTCAGATTTTACCAGCGCAATTTGCGCGCAAACCATTGATGGATGATGTGCCCGTCGCCACGGACCTGGTCATCGGACCCAATGCCCGCAAACCGCTGGTCCTCAAGATGCCCCTGTTTGTTTCTGACATGAGCTTTGGCGCCCTGTCAGAAGAAGCCAAGGTCGCCCTGTCCAAGGGCGCGGAGCTGGCCGGGACGGGGATCTGTTCCGGTGAAGGCGGTATGCTGCCAGAGGAACAGGCGGCCAACAGCCGTTATTTTTATGAACTTGCCTCTGCCCGCTTTGGCTATCGGGAAGATATATTGCCCAATGTACAGGCCTTTCATTTCAAGGGCGGTCAGGGGGCGAAAACCGGCACCGGCGGTCATTTGCCCGCCAGCAAAGTGGTGGGCAAGATCGCAGAGGTCCGGGGGCTTGCCGAACGGACTCCCGCCGTATCGCCGCCAACCTTTGATGATCTGGTGACCGTTGCCGATTTTGCCAGATTTTCCGACCGGGTCCGTGAGATTACCGGCGGCATTCCCATCGGTTATAAAATCTCTGCCAATCACATAGAGGATGACATCTGTTTCGCCGTCGAAGCCGGGGCAGATTACATCATTCTGGATGGACGCGGCGGTGGCACGGGGGCGGCGCCGCTTATTTTCCGGGATCATATTTCAGTGCCGACCATTCCGGCACTGGCGCGGGCGCGGCGTTATCTGGATAGCTTGGGCCGCCCGGATATTACCCTGATTATTACCGGCGGCTTGCGTACGGCACCTGATTTTATCAAGGCTATGAGCCTTGGTGCGGACGGTATTGCTCTTGCTAATTCTGCCATGCAGGCCATTGGCTGTGTCGGCGCGCGTATGTGTAATACCAATAACTGCCCCGCCGGGATTGCTACCCAAAAGCCTGAATTGCGCGCCCGGATTGATGTTGAGAAATCAGCAGAACAGCTGGCACGTTATCTGGAGTCTTCGGTGGAATTGATGAAGGTAATGGCCCGTGCCTGCGGACATGATCATCTCAATCAGTTTAATCGTGAGGATATTACCACTTGGCATAAATCCATGAGTGACCTTTCCGGCATTGGATACGGCGGCATCGGGTAACTGCATCAGGCCGGAAGTTCTTGAGAATGCAGCCGAAATATGCTGTGTTGTGTTTTTGAGGAGGGAATGATGCATCTGACCATGCTTGACTGGGGGATTGTCATCGGTGCGATGGCGATAACCGTTGTGATCGGTTTTCTGGTTAGCCGCCGGGCGTCAAAGGACAGCAGCTCATATTTTCTGGGCGGGCGCAATATGCCCTGGTGGTTGCTGGGCGGCTCCATGGTGGCGACCACTTTTGCCGCAGACACCCCCAATCTGGTGACCAATCTGGTGCGCACGAACGGGGTTGCGGGCAACTGGGTCTGGTGGGCCTTTCTGATTACCGGCATGTTGACGACTTTCGTTTATGCGCGGCTGTGGCGAAGGCTTGGGGTGGCCACAGATATTGAATTTTACGAAAGACGCTATAGCGGTAGGCCTGCGGAATTTCTGCGCGGGTTTCGGGCGCTCTATTTAGGGTTATTTTTCAATGTGATGATCATGGGCAATGTAACGCTGGCGGCGGTTAAGATCGGCAGCGTGCTTTTCGCCACCCCGCCGGTGATGATGGTCCTGATTGCCGGAACCATCACGGTTGTTTTCAGCGCCGTGGGCGGCTTCATCGGTGTGTTGATTACGGATATGATCTTATTCATTCTGTCCATGATGGGGTCTTTGCTGGCCGCCTATTACGCGGTTAATCATCCGGCGGTGGGCGGGCTGGATGCGCTGATTAATAATGAGGCCTTGGCCGATAAAATTTCATTGCTGCCGGATATGTCCGACCCGAACCAATGGGTGCCTTTGTTGCTGATCCCCCTTGCGGTGCAATGGTGGGGCGCATGGTATCCGGGGGCGGAGCCGGGCGGCGGCGGTTATATCGCCCAGCGGATGCTGGCGGCAAAGAATGAAAATCATGCCCTTGGGGCCTCGGCTTTTTTCAATGTGGCCCATTATACCCTGCGTCCCTGGCCGTGGATATTGGTGGCGCTGGCCTCGATCATTGTCTTCCCGGACCTGAATAGTATTCAGCGTGCCATGCCCCATGTCCCGGCCAGCATTATTGGCGACGATATGGCCTATCCGGCCATGCTGACCTTTTTACCGGCGGGTATATTGGGGCTGGTGGTGGCGTCACTGGCCTCGGCTTATGTATCCACCATATCCACCCATTTGAACTGGGGCGCATCCTATTTTGTCCCTGAAGACCGAGACGTTCAAGTCCCTCGAGCACAGCCACCCGCTGGTGATGTACAAGATCGTGAAGGCCATAGCGAGGGTGGCGAGCAGGAACATACATGC
>DRKK01000178.1 GCA_011051815.1 Sphingomonadales bacterium
GGCCTCGGCGGCGGCGTGGAATGATGAGGGGCATGTGGCTGAAAACCGCGCTCTGTATCAGCGAAAATTTGATCTGGCCGAGACCTATCTTGGCGGTAAATTTGCCTTTCAGCGACCTGCTGGCGGCTTTTGCCTGTGGCTGGATGTGGGGGACGGGGAAGTGGCCTGTAAAAAACTGTGGCAGCGGGCCGGCATAAAGACCCTGCCCGGTGCCTATCTGGCGAGGCCAGACGAGGACGGCCATAATCCGGGCCTGCCCTATATTCGCCTTGTTCTTGTGCATGATGAGAGGCTTCTGGAACCCGCGCTTGAGAAAATCGTAAAAACACTGTAAAAAGAATGATATAGGACCGGAATACAAGGGTATCAATTGACCAGTAGACGTAAAAAGATAACCAAGAAAAATACCCGCACTATCCTGCCAGAAGCGGTTTATACCTTCATGGTCAGCGGGAGTACACGCCTGTGGGGAATTTTCCTGATCGTTTTAAGCCTGTTGGCCTTTGCCGCCATGGCTGGATATCACAGTAACGACCCCAGCTGGCGGGTGGCGGGGCAGGATGAGGTCCAAAACTGGCTGGGGCCTGCCGGGGCCTGGGTGGCGGATGTCCTTATACAATCATTGGGCCTTGCGGCGGCGGTTCTGGCTTTTCCCTTTATCACATGGGGCTGGCGCATCATGATGCTGAAAGGCCTGCCAAAACTCTGGCGCAATCTTGTGACCTGGGTCGTGGGCGTCCTGTTGGCGTCCCTCTTTGCCGCTTTTCTGCCGGTGGCGGACTTCTGGGCAAATTCCTGGCAAATACAGAATTTCACTATGGGCGGCATAATGGGCGACCGGATGTTTTTCTTCCTGAAACAGCTCCTGTCTGATGCGGGTATCGGCTTTTACCCCCTGCTTTACGGCGGTATTCTTCTGGGAGCCTTCCTGCTGACCATTCCGGCATTTCTGGGGCTTGACCGGGCAGAATGGCGGGCCATTGGCCGGGGGATAGTCTGGTGCTGCGTTAAAGTTTGGCGCGGAATGGTGATCAGCTACGGCTTTATCCGGGATAGGCTCCGTCGGGAGCCGGAAGAAATTGGCGTCGTCAATGTACGCCAGAAAAAGAAAGCCGTTCGCAAAGAACCCGTCATGGAAAAATCCGCCGACAACCCGGCCCGCAAGGAAATTCCGGTTGTTGAGAGCAAGCCGAAAAAACAAGCAAAAAGCAAACGGGAGGCCCGGGAACGGCAACCCATGTTTAACCTTGACGGGGATGATGACTTTGTCCTGCCGCCCCTGAACCTGCTGAGCAACCCGCGCCCCCTGTCGGCGCAGGACCGCCTGAGCAAAGATGCGCTGGGCCAAAATGCCCGGATGCTGGAATCTGTGCTGGATGATTTCGGCATCAAGGGTGAGATCGTCAAGGTCCGGCCCGGTCCGGTCGTCACCCTCTATGAGCTGGAACCGGCGCCCGGCACCAAATCAACCCGGGTGATCAATCTGGCCGATGATATTGCCCGGTCCATGTGCGCCGACAGCGCCCGGGTGGCGGTGGTGCCGGGCAAGAATGCCATCGGTATCGAACTGCCCAACAGCAAGCGGGAGATTGTCGTCCTGCGCGAACAATTCTCCTCTACCGCTTATGAGGAAACCAAGGCTAAATTACCCATCTGTATGGGTAAGGATATTGGCGGCGCGCCGGTTGTCGCCGACCTTGCCGCCATGCCGCATCTGTTGGTGGCGGGGACCACCGGGTCGGGGAAATCGGTGGCGATCAATGTGATGATCCTGTCCCTGCTCTATAAAATGACCCCGGCGGAATGTCGGTTGATCATGGTTGACCCCAAGATGCTGGAGCTGTCGGTTTACGACGATATTCCCCATCTGCTGACCCCGGTTGTCACCGACCCACAGCGGGCGGTTGTCGCCCTTAAATGGGCAGTGCGGGAAATGGAACAACGCTATAAATCACTGGCCAAGTTACAGGTGCGCAACATCGGGGCCTATAACCAGCGTCTGGCCGAGGCCCGGGCCAAGGGCGAGGTCATTGTCCATAAAATTCAGACCGGATTCGACCATGAAAGCGGCGATCCTGTTTATGAGGAAGAAGAAATTGATCTGACCCCCCTGCCCATGATTGTGATCATCGTCGATGAGATGGCGGATTTGATGCTGGTGGCGGGCAAGGATATTGAATCGCTGATTCAGCGTCTGGCCCAGATGGCCCGGGCCGCCGGGATTCACCTGATCATGGCAACCCAAAGGCCGTCCGTGGATGTGATCACCGGCACCATCAAGGCTAATTTCCCGACCCGGATCAGCTTTCAGGTGACCTCTAAAATCGACAGCCGCACCATATTGGGCGAACAGGGGGCGGAACAGTTACTGGGCATGGGCGACATGCTGTATATGGCGGGCGGCGGTCGCATTCGGCGGGTCCACGGCCCCTTTGTCAGCGACAGCGAGGTCGAACGCGTGGTCAAGGCCCTGAAGAAGCAGGGCAAGCCCGATTATCTGGACAATATTACCGAGGAACCGGATGAGGGCTTTGACAGCAGCTTCCTGCAGAATTCACAGATGACCCCCGGCGGGGCGGCGGCGTCCGGCGATGACCTCTATGACCGGGCGGTGGCCATTGTGGCGCGGGACCGTAAGGCCTCCACCAGCTATATTCAGCGGCAACTGTCCATCGGCTATAACCGGGCGGCCAATATTATTGAGAAAATGGAGCGGGAAGGCGTGGTCAGCCATGCCAACCATGTGGGTAAGCGTGAAGTGTTAATCGAGGATCACGGAGGCAATTATGACCCTTAAATTCCCCAAAATTATCTTATTCAGCCTGATGGCTATGTTGGGCCTGTCCGGCCCGGCCTTAGCGTCCAAACCGGACAGTATCATCCCCGTTGAACGGTCCGAAAAAGACCTTGAGACCATCAAAAAAGTTGAGGAAAGCCTGAATGCTATCCATTCCCTGCGTGCGTCCTTTGTCCAGCGGGCGCCGGACGGGACGGTGGCCGAGGGCATGGTCTATCTGGAACGGCCCGGCAAGTTGCGGTTTGATTATGGCAAGGATGCGCCCTTTCTGGTGGTTAGCAACGGCAGCCTGCTGACCTTCGTTGATTATGAAGTCAAACAGGTCAACCGCTGGCCGATCAAGAAAACCCCGTTGGGCATATTGGTGGATAAAGAAATCAAGCTGGACA
>DRKK01000179.1 GCA_011051815.1 Sphingomonadales bacterium
ACGTGCTCTCCGCCCATGCTGAAAAACAGATAAAAGAGCAGATAAGCGTGCTGATAACCTATTATCAAACCCAAAATAAAATCCGTCCCGCCATTGATGTCACCGATGCGGCAACGATCATTTTCTTTATTTTTAATCAGCATTTCATCGAGTATATCACCCATGATACAAACGATTACGATAGAATGAAGGCAGAAATGGACCGCCAGATCAGCTTTATTGTCTCAGCCTCAAGCGTTTCCGGCATGACGTGACAACATGGAAATATCAATGCCCAATTTGGCCATGGCCCGCGGCCATTTCAGGTCAAGGTCGGTTCGGAACAGCAATTCCTCATCCGGCTCTATATTGAGCCAGCTGTTACGCTGTATCTCTGATTCGAGCTGACCCGCCCCCCATCCGGTATAGCCAAGGGCAATGATATAATCCTGTGGTCCCGCCCCCTGTGCAATAGCGGCCAGAATATCAACGGTGGCGGTCAAGGCAACGGTCTCAGAGATAATTAGGGTGCTGTCCTGAATATAATCCGCTGAATGTAAAATAAACCCGCGACCGGTTTCCACTGGCCCGCCCGCATGAAGGATAACCTCCTGCATTTCCCGGCCCCGATGGCCATACGGGTCAAAGTCCACATCCAGTTGATCCAGCAATCCGGGGAAATCGATATTTTCAGTACAATTGTTGATCACCAGCCCCATGGCACCCTCTTCGCTGTGACTGCACATATAAATAACGCTGCGGTCAAATCGGGGGTCAGTCATATTGGGCATGGCCAACAGCAATTGCCCGTCAAGATATGATGCTTTAATCATGGGGATATAGGACCTTCTGCATTAAAAACATAATTTTCACACAATATTGATTATATTCTCCTAAGGATAAACTATATACTCATTGGTCTGTAATTTATAGAAACAAAATGAATATGATTAAAAAGATCGCCCGCTATATCATCACGGCCAGCTTGTTCCTGATCGTCATTTTGCCACAAAGTCTGATGGCGAACAATCTCTCCTCCCAATGGATCGTGGATCAATATAGCAAATCACGCCTGTTTGTCGGTGGCTATGACCGGGATAGTAAAACCCTTCATCTGGGCTGGCAGGTATCGCTAAAGGATGGCTGGAAAACATACTGGCGCTCCCCCGGCGAAGCGGGCCTGCCCCCGCGCTGGGCCTGGGATAAGGCAGAAAATATCCGCAATATTACCGTTAAATGGCCCCTGCCAAAGCTCATGCGGCTTTTTGATATGGATACTTATGTCTATTATCATGAGGTTATTCTGCCCATTGATATTACAGTAGAAGATGAAAACACAGCTGTCTCCCTTTCTCTGGGCCTTGATTACATGATCTGCTCGGAAATATGCGTGCCCCAACATGCCAAGTACAACCTGACCGTTTCTGCACCAAAAGATATAAAAATATCCCTTTTCCAACAGGCTCAACTGGACAGATACCGCGATCTTGTCCCGCTTGCGATGGACGCCAAGGACACAAAATTAACATTGGGCGCGGAAAACACTCTGTTGATCCGACTGCCAGACAGCCTTGCCAAAATTAAAAATATCATTGTGGAAGGGCCGGAAGCCATGTTGTTCGGGCAAGCCTCCCCGACGAATAGCGGCCTTTTTTCCGTCTCCTATAATGGTTCAGAAACTTTAACGGGCAAGACATTGACCCTGACTATTGTGCCAAAAGAAGGCCAGGCCCGTGAGCTGAAAGCCACCGTTCAGGCCCGGTAAATCTTGTCATTATAAAAATAACGGTTATGCTGGCCCCAACCGATATTCATTGATCAAGAGCATCCTATGTACGCCGATACCAAAATACGCCGCAACACCGTCCGTGACATCACAAAGCTGAAAGGCGCGCGCCCTGTGGTTTCGCTCACTGCCTATACCGCCCCCATGGCCGCACAGCTCGACCCCCATGTGGATTTTCTGCTGGTGGGTGACAGTCTGGCCATGGTGCTCTATGGCATGGAAAGTACCATTGGTGTATCGCTGGATACCATGATTGAACATACCAAAGCCGTCATGCGCGGCGCACAAAAGGCCATGGTAATCCTTGATATGCCCTTTGGATCATTCGAGGAATCAAAAGAACAGGCCTTTCACAATGCTTCCCGCGTCCTGCGTGAGACCGGATGCGCGGCGGTCAAGCTGGAAGGTGGGGCGGCCATGGCGGAGACCATAAAATTTCTGGTGGACCGCAATATCCCGGTCATGGCCCATATCGGCCTGCGCCCGCAAGCGGTTCATGTGATGGGCGGTTACCGCACCCAGGGCCGCAATCAGGACGAGCGCACCCAGACCATTGAAGATGCCTATGCCATTCAAAAAGCCGGGGCCTTCTCCGTGGTGCTGGAAGGTGTCATGGAACCATTGGCCGCTGAAATCACTAAGAAGCTGGATATTATCACCATCGGCATTGGCGCCTCACCGGATTGTGACGGGCAGATTCTGGTGGTGGAAGATATGCTGGGCTATTTCCCGTCCAATGCCAAATTTGTCAAACGCTATGCGGAAGTGGGACAGACAATAGACGCCGCCGTCCGCCAATATGCCGAAGACGTCAAGGCCCGAAGCTTTCCGGCGAAGGAACATACCTATCGGCCAAAGTCTTAATCCTGACAATTTTTTACGCTAATCGCAATGCTTGATTGCCTTATGGGCAAGCCCGCGCTATCTTGTGCCGCAAATAAAAAATGACAATGACAGGAGCCTTGATTGTCTGAAGAATTTATCCGCGAGGTTGACGAAGACCTGCGCCACAAACAGCTGACCAGTTTCTGGAAGAAATTTGGTCCCTATCTCATCACCTTTCTGGTCGGGATAGTGTTATTCGTGGCCGGTAATGTGACCCTGAAAAATTACAACGAAAGCAAATATGCCGAGGTTGCAGAACTCTACGGCAAAGCGGAACAGAGCGTCATTGCCAATGATATGGATGAGGCCCTGAAAACCCTTGACCAGCTGACCACCACCGAAGTGGATGGCTATCAGATTCTGGTGGCTTTCAAACAGGCCGATATTGACCTGAACAAGGGAGACAAGGACAAGGCGGTTGCCGCCCTTGACAAATTGGCCGGTGCCTCGGACGTGGAAATGGTTTTCCGCGACCTGGCCCGCCTGAAAGCCGCCATGATCGTGCTGGATACCGCTTCCTATGAGGATATGCAAAAGCGCCTCGCTCCCCTGACCGTTGAGGGGAATACATGGAAATATATGGCCAAAGAGCTTCTGGCCATGTCCGCCATCGCCGCCGGTAAGGTGGAAGACGGTAAAAAACTGCTTGTAGAACTGGAACA
>DRKK01000180.1 GCA_011051815.1 Sphingomonadales bacterium
ATGGCGCGTGCGCGAAAGGGTATCTTTTTGGCGGTGATAATCTCGACGGTTTTGGTGGGAAACTGTAATTTGTCATAGTCAATGGCGGGCTTTGATTTTACCGCAATGACCACAATCAGCAGGGCGGCGATGAATATGACTGGCAGAATGATCGGCTTTGTCAGATATTTCTTCATCTTTTCACCTCTATCCCCCGGCGATAGATGTCATAGACACCCGCCGCTTTCTCACTAATATTTTCAATATCTTTGGCCACCAGCAGGGATTGTATGACCAGAGCCTGTATGCTGCCGATAAACAATATACGGGCAGAGGCCGTATCTACTGCCGGGTCAATTTCACCCTTTTCTCGGGCGGCATCAATCAGGGTCGTGACACGGGCGCCATATTTTTTGAGCAGACCACCGGCCTGTCGCTTGGCCTTGGTGTTTTCAGAACGCTGTAATTCACCGAACATGATGCGCGGGACACCCGGATGGGTGCGGACAAAGTCAATATGGGCCATATAGACGGCTTGCAAGGCGGCCATCGGTGTCGGGGCCTCATTGGCGGCCTGATCCACTCTTTTAAACAGATTGACTTCAATCCACTCCATCACCGCCTGCCAGAGGCTTTCTTTATTATCAAAATGACGGAACAGGGCGCCCTGTGTCACATTCATATGTTGGGCTATGGCGGCGGTCGTAATGTCGCGGGGGTTTTGCCGGGCGGCAATATCCAACACGGCTTCGATAGTTACAGAACGACGCATTTCAGCGGGCATTTTTTTTCGGGTCATGGTCATTTCTTGTTTTAAAGATAGTAATCAATTACTATCTAGTAAATACACCCCTAAAAGTCAACCCGTAAAATATCCAAAAAAAGGGCGGTCCCTTTCGAAACCGCCCGATTAGATTATATCTGTATTTTACAATTTGAAGGAAATGCGCCCAAAGAAGAAGCGGCCCGGTATCTGATGGATTGTGCCATCAAAGTTATTCAGGTCACAGGTCGTACACAATGGGGTGGTTTCATCCAGAAAATTCTGAACCCCGATGGTGAAAGATACATTTTCCTGCAAGGCTTCTGGCGTGTAGGTGAATTGGGCATCGGCGTAGAAAACGCTGTCAAGGCGGTTTCCGTCTTCGCCGTTTGAGCAATTCTGGAAGAAGCCGAAGTCACCGGTGGTCCCGCCGCAACCTTCATCAACACCGCTAATATAACGGCCCGTTAAGCCAACCGTAAATTCATTGCGGGTCCAGTCCATAAACAGGGAGGACTTGAATTTGACAAAGGCCCTTTCCGGGGAGCCGAGTTCAGTTCCGGATCGTTCGGTAATGATCGGCACGCCATCAATGCCAAGGACAGATTCCGTATAGTTGAACAGATGGGTGTTCACCCATTTAACCCGTATCTGGCCCCAATCGCCTTCCTGTGTTTCGGCGGTAATGGACCAGTCAAGACCGTTGGTATCAATGCCGGCAATATTGGTCAGGATGCCGTCAATGCGGGTAACGGTGCCGGAACCGGTCCGGGTCACATTATCACAGAACAGGGGATTCAACGTGGCCACACATCCTTCCAATACATCGGAGGCATTGGGGGCCTGAATGGTATCATCCACGGAAATGTCATAATAGTTCACCTCAAAGGTAATGCCTGCAAGCCCCATGGACTCCGCAAAATCCGCCGGGCTATAGGTCACGCCAAGGGTAAAGGTCTTTGACGTTTCCGGGGTCAGGTTGGGATTGCCGCCTGTGGTGACGCTGATCTGTGAATTTGGTTGCTGATGGTCGGCAGGCACGCCAAGGGTGGCGCAATTTGCCGGAACCGATGTATTGGCAACCGTGTCGCACGGATCGGTGATGGTGCTGTCAAAGCGGGACCCGGTATTGAACAGCTCACCAATATTAGGCGCGCGGAATCCTTCGGACCAGTTCCCCCGGAAGGTCAGGTCATCATTGATCTGCCAGACGGCACCGAATTTAAAGACGGTTGAGCTGCCGGAGGTATTATAATCCGAATAGCGCACCGCCGCGTTGACATCAAAACTTTTGACAAAATCCATATCGCTCAAAACGGGAATATTAATTTCACCGTAAAATTCGGTTGCCTCGACCCGTCCTGCGGTCGGGCTAGCCGGAACGCCCGCTGTCTCGCCGCCGGAAACCACGGAATCCGGTGTGAAAGAGCCGATTTCTTCGCGGTATTCAACGCCAAAGGCGATACCAACCGGACCTGCGGGCAGGTCTGCGACCTCACCGGATACATTGGCCAACAGGTTAAATAATTCCTGACGGCTTTGGTCTTTTTGGGTGAAGGTAATGAAGTCCAGCATTTCTCGGGTGATGGTTCCCGCCCCACCAAAGAAGTTCAGCGGGACACAGCCCGGAATGGCCGCACAGGCATCAGGGTCGCCAAGGGCGTCGCTGATCCGGCGGGCGTTAAAGGCACCGTGCTTTACTTGTGAGGCCTGATTTTGGGCAAAGGTGGCGGTTACATCCCAGAAGAAATTCCGTTTGCCAAATTTAACGGAACCGTCCAGTGTGTTGGATATATACCATGTATCCACATTCTGCTCAAAGATACGCGGTCCGGCCTCGATGGGCCTGCGGCCAAAGAAGACAATGTTACTGGCATCCAGTTGAACACCAAACGGGTTAAAAGGCTGGTTCGCTGGAATGACAATATTATCAAGCCAGAAACCTGCCCCGGCATCCGGGCCGAGGAACAGGGGTTCCGGCGCGGCCTGACTGACCGATTGGCGGTTGTTAAAGGAAGCAATGGCCCGGTAGGTGATGTCATCGGTGATGTCATATTCACCCTTGATGAAAACATTTACCCGCTCGCTGGGGGTGAGTAGCTTGTTAAAGGGGGAGAAGTTAAACCGATCATTGATGGTAAAATTATGATAGTCCGAATTTGGCCCGGTGGGGTTCAGCGGGTCAAAGGTGGGAATGGGTCCGGTCCCCACATTAGGCGTGATATTCAGGCCGTCAAGGTTGGATCCGTCTTGAAACAAGAAACGGCCTTGCGGCGTGCCGGAAGAAGCTCCCAGATTTTCAATGGGGATGGCGAAGGCGGATATGGCCCTGTCCCGGGCTTCAACGGCACCCTGTTTGGTATAGCTCAGGTCAACAATAAGCCGTCCCCGGTCACTTTTTGCCCCAAAGCTCAGGTCATATTCCTGGGTGTTGCCGTCGCCCTGTTCATACAGGCCGTAATAGGCACTGCCCCGGAATCCGTCATAATCGTCACGGGTTTTGATGTTAACCACCCCGGCAATGGCATCAGAGCCATAAATAACCGAGGCCCCGTCCTGCAAAACTTCAATGGTTTTTATGATGCCAACGGGGATGGTGTTCAAATCCACCGCGCCCGATACACCTGAGGCGGAGGAGCCGCGTATCCATCTTTTACCATCCACGAGAACCAACACCCGCTTGGCGGTCAGATTGCGCAGGTCGATTTGGGATGACCCGGCGCCAATGCCGGACCCGTCAGGTGGAAATCCAAGGTTGCCGGAGGAGTTGTTGGACCGGTTGTTGGCCGACCCGGATATGGGCAGTCTTTGCAGGAAATCGGCGACCGAAACCTGCCCGGATTCCTTGATGTCATCGGATGTTAAAATCTGTACGGGAGATTTGGCCTTTAACGGGTCCTGACGGATGCGGGAGCCTGTGACGATAACTTCTTCAAGGGTGGCTTCGCCATCGGCGGCAAAGGCACTTTGAGTGGGGGCGATCATGGTTAAGGCAAAGGCCAGGGCCGATGCGCTACCTAAATATCTGTATTTATGATGATTTTTGATTGTTTTTTGGTGCATAAGATTTTCCTTCATTTGGTGTAGAGTAATCAAATAAAATTTTATTTGATTACTCAACTATATGGTTAATATGACGGCATCCCAAATCACTTTAACGTGAAATTTATATGGATATATTC
>DRKK01000181.1 GCA_011051815.1 Sphingomonadales bacterium
GGATATGCCGACCATCGGCGCGCCCTATGCGCCGGACCCTGACGGCTATGTCAATGCCGCTGATCTGGTGGGTGGACTCAAGAAAATCGGTGATTTCCGCCTGTCCGTGGCCGCCTATCCCGAAAGCCATCCGGATTCTGAAAATGTTGAGGCGGATATAGACAATCTGAAACGGAAAATAGATGCCGGTGCTGATCAGGCGATCACCCAGTATTTTTTCGATGTGGATATGTATCTGCGCTTTATGGACCGGGTTCTGGCCGCCGGAATTACGGTGCCGATCATACCGGGTATTATGCCGGTAACTAATTTTGCTCAGGCAAAGAATTTCTCCGCCCGGTGCGGCACCAGTATCCCCAAATGGCTGGAAAAGCTGTTTGAGGGACTGGACGACCGTCCGGAAATCCGCCGTCATGTGGCGGCAACAGTGGCGGCGGAACAATGTATGCGGCTCTATCGGGGCGGGGTGAAGCAATTTCATTTCTATACCCTGAACCGATCAGAACTTACGGCAACCATTTGTCATTTTTTAGGGCTCAGGCCCACGGGAGACGCCTCATGAGCGATCAGTTAAAACAGGCTTTGGCCAACAGGATATTGGTGCTGGACGGGGCCATGGGCACCATGATTCAGCGTCACAAGCTGGATGAGGCGGGCTATCGCGGCACGCGCTTTGCCGACTGGCCGCAGGATGTGAAGGGCAATAATGACCTGCTCACCCTGACTCAGCCGGATATTATCAAGGATATTCACCGGCAATATTATGCCGCCGGGGCCGATATGGTGGAAACCAATACCTTTAATTCCACCCGCGTGTCACAGGCCGATTACGGCATGGAAGACCTGACCTATGAGCTGAATAAAGAGGGCGCGTGCCTTGCGCGCGCGGTGGCCGATGAATTCAGCATTCGTGAGCCGGACAAGCCGCGCTTTGTGGTTGGCACTCTTGGCCCAACAAGCCGCACGGCCTCCCTGTCGCCGGATGTGAATAACCCGGCCTTTCGCAATATCACCTTTGATGAACTGGTGGAAAATTACACCGAATCCACCAAAGGCCTGATCGAGGGCGGCGCGGACATCATTATGATTGAAACCATTTTTGACACGCTGAACGCCAAGGCGGCGATCTTTGCCATTCAAAAGGTTTTTAACGAGATGAACCGGGAATTGCCGATCATGATTTCCGGCACCATAACGGATGCGTCCGGGCGTACTTTGTCCGGCCAGACCGCAGAAGCCTTCTGGTATTCGGTGCGCCATGCCAACCCCTTGTCCATTGGCTTTAACTGTGCCCTTGGGGCGGCGGAGTTGCGTCAGCATATTGTCTCCGTATCCAAAATTGCCAATGTCTTTGTCTCGGCCCATCCCAACGCGGGTCTGCCCAATGAGATGGGGGAATATGACGAAAGTCCGGCGGATATGGCGGGACAGCTGAAAGAATGGGCGGCCAGTGGCCTGCTGAATATTATTGGTGGCTGTTGCGGGACGGAACCATCCCACATCAAGGCCATAGCCGAGGCGGTAGCGGATGAGAAACCGCGCGCCATCCCGGAAATAGACCGGCATATGAGGCTCGCGGGTCTTGAGCCATTTGAGGTGATTCAACAATGAAGACCAAAGAAATTAAAAAAAGTCCAATTTTTATAAATGTTGGTGAGCGCACCAATGTAACCGGCTCGGCAAAATTTAAAAAGCTGATCCTGAACGGTGATTTCGCCGAAGCCCTTGATGTGGCGCGCCAACAGGTGGAAGCCGGGGCGCAGATCATTGATGTGAATATGGATGAGGCCATGCTCGACAGTGAGCAGGCCATGGTGACTTTTCTCAACCTGATCGCGTCCGAACCGGATATTTCCCGGGTGCCGATCATGATCGACAGCTCCAAATGGTCGGTGATAGAGGCCGGCCTGAAATGCGTTCAGGGCAAGGCTGTGGTCAATAGTATCTCCATGAAGGAAGGCGTTGAAAATTTCAAAAAACAAGCCACGCTGATCAAAAATTATGGCGCGGCAGCGGTGGTCATGGCCTTTGACGAAGACGGACAGGCAGATACTCGGGACCGGAAAGTTGAAATCTGCACCAAATCCTATGACATATTGGTCAATGAGGTCGGTTTCCCGCCGGAAGATATTATCTTTGACCCCAATATCTTTGCGGTCGCCACCGGGATTGAGGACCATAACAATTACGGCGTTGACTTCATCGAAGCCACCCGCATCATTAAGGAAACTCTGCCCTTTTGCCATGTCTCCGGCGGGGTCAGCAATGTGTCTTTTTCCTTTCGGGGCAATAATCCGGTGCGCGAAGCCATGCATAGTGTCTTTCTCTATCATGCCATCACGGCGGGTATGGATATGGGCATTGTCAATGCAGGCCTGATCACGGTCTA
The DNA here is from genome assembly GCA_011051815.1 of Sphingomonadales bacterium. Taxonomy (GTDB): domain Bacteria; phylum Pseudomonadota; class Alphaproteobacteria; order Sphingomonadales; family Emcibacteraceae; genus Paremcibacter. The sequence goes on from DRKK01000181.1 coordinate 2,390, forward strand.
TTCAGAAATTGATGAAGAACTTCGGGAACGGGTAGAGGATGTGATCCTCAACCGCCGCGCGGATGCCACCGACCGTCTTCTGGATATTGCCGAAAAATTCAGGGGTGAAAAGGGCGTTCAAATCACCGAAGACCTGAGCTGGCGTGAAAAGTCCGTGGCCGAACGGCTGTCCCATTCTCTGGTCAAGGGAATTACCGCCTATATTGAAGAGGACACCGAAGAGGCGCGCAAGGAATATGCGCAGGCGTTGGAGGTTATCGAAGGCCCGCTTATGGACGGTATGAATCGGGTCGGCGACCTGTTTGGCTCGGGCCAGATGTTCCTGCCTCAGGTGGTGAAATCTGCCCGGGTGATGAAACAATCGGTGGCCTATCTGTTGCCGTTTATTGAGGCGGAAAAGGCAAAATCCGGCGGGATAAGCACCAAGGGCAAAATCCTTATGGCCACGGTCAAGGGCGATGTTCATGACATCGGCAAGAATATTGTCGGTGTAGTTCTGCAATGCAATAATTACGAGATCGTCGATCTGGGGGTTATGGTGCCTTATGATAAAATTCTGAAGACAGCAAAAGAGGAAAAGGTTGACATCATCGGCCTGTCAGGCCTGATCACGCCATCTCTGGAAGAAATGTCACAGGTGGCCAGCGAAATGCAGCGCCAAGATTTCACCATTCCGGTGATGATCGGCGGGGCAACCACCTCAAAGGTACATACGGCGGTTAAAATCGCGCCCAATTATGACCATCCGGTGATCCATGTTCTGGACGCGTCCCGCGCGGTGGGCGTGGCCAGCAATTTGCTCAGCGATACCCTGAAAGCCGACTATGTGGCCAAGGTTGCCAATGAATATCAGGATGTGCGCGACCGCCATGCGCGGAAGAAATCTTCGAAAAACCGGATCACCATTGGCGAATGCCGGGCCAATAAATTTCCCATTGACTGGGCCACCTATACCCCGCCGAAACCGTCCTTTCTGGGGGTTAAGTCTTTCGACGATTATGATCTGGGCAAGCTGGTGGATTGCATTGACTGGACGCCATTTTTCCGCACATGGGAACTTGCGGGTACTTATCCCAAGATTTTGAGAGATAACGTGGTGGGCGAGATTGCCAGCAATCTTTTCCATGATGCGGAGGCTATGCTGAAATCCATACAGGATGAAAAATGGCTGACCGCGCGGGCCGTGATCGGTTTCTGGCCAGCAGCCTCTGTGGGCGATGATGTGGCCCTCTATACTGATGACAACCGAACTGAAATTCTCGACAAGGTGCCTTTCCTGCGCCAGCAAATCCGCAAACGCGAAGGCAGTTACAATATGTGTCTGGCCGACTATGTGGCTCCCCAGGACAGCGGCAAAGCCGATTATCTGGGCGGCTTCGTAGTGACAACGGGCATCGGCATTGAGGAAAAGCTGAAAGAATTTCAGGCCACTTTCGATGATTTTAATGATATTCTCTTGAAATCACTGGCCGACCGTCTGGCAGAGGCCTTTGCTGAACATATGCATCAACAGGTCCGCCGGGAATATTGGGGCTATGCGCCGGATGAGGCCCTGAGTAATGAGGAATTGATCCGTGAGCGTTATGACGGTATTCGCCCCGCACCGGGCTATCCGGCCTGCCCGGACCATACCACAAAACCGGCCCTGTTCAAGCTGCTGGACGGCACCAATAATGCCGGTGTCACCCTGACCGACAGCATGGCCATGTTGCCGACGGCATCTGTTTCCGGCTATTATTTCAGTCACCCGAAATCCCAATATTTCGGTATCGGCAAAATCGCCGAAGACCAGCTGGAAGATTACGCCAAACGCCGTAACATGGACCTAGAGGAAGCAAGGCGCTGGTTATCCAGTAATATTATATAAGAACGGTATTTCCTGACGTTTTCTCACGTCAGGAAATAAAAATCTGCCGCCTGTTTCTCTGTGATATAGCCATTTTTTATGTCGGACAAAACCTGCGCTTTCGGGCGGCGTTTGGGGTCGCCGTAGCCGCCGCCGGTGCCGGTATAAAGCCGGACCACTTCGCCCTTTTCAACGGCGATGCCCGTACACATATGGTGGCGTTCCACCTTGCCATCTTTACGTAAAATCAGCGCATAGTTATTGGAGCCTTCCTGCCCGCCCTCCATGGCCCAGGGCCGGGAGATGGTCTGGGACGCCGCATAGGTCAGATAGGCCACATCAGACGTAATTTTATAGTCCAGCACAACCCCCTTGCCGCCGCGATATTCGCCCGCGCCGCCGTCCGCATCATGGAAGGCATATTGTTCCACCTGTACGCCGTACCGGCTTTCAAATAGTTCCGTGGGGATATTAAACGTCTCGCCATTGGCACAGCAGAATTGACCATTGTCACCGTCACAGCCCTGACTTGCCCCCCAGCCACCGACCAGCGGTTCCCCCATCACGAACAGCTCCCCCGTATCCGGGTGATTGCCGCTGAGGAAAGTGGCGCCCACGCTGCGCTGATGTCCGGCGGGCAGGCGGTCCGGCATGACCGGGGCCAAGGCCTTCCACATCACATCAATGGCCGCGATCAGCGGTTCATAATAGAGTGATACCGGGGCCGGCGACTGGGCGCTGATGATGGTCCCCATGGGACATATGATCTCCAGCGCGCGAAAACAGCCGCCGTTGGCCGGAATTTCGGAATCCGTCACCGCCTTGAACAGGCAACGCGCACCGGTCACAAGGCCGGTATAAGAACAGTTGATCGGCCCCGCAACCTGCGCGTCCGTACCGGTATAATCGGCGATCATTTTACCATCCCTGATGGTGACCTTCACCCGAACCGTGAACGGCCCGTTGCCCAGCCCGTCATCCTCTACAATGCCCTCGGCCTCATATTCGCCCTGAGGCAGTTTCAGAAGCTCGGCCTCGGTCATGCGCTCACCGTAATTCAACAATTCCACCATGGCATGAAGCACCGACGGCCTGTCGTATTTTTCGATCAGCTCAAGAATACGTCTGGCCCCGACCCGCGCCGCCGCCACGCCCGCATGCATATCGCCCAGCGTGCTTTCGGGCAGGCGCACATTGGCCTCGATAATGCCCACAAGGGCCTCATTGATCCGGCCCTCATCATAAAGCTTCAGGAATTTAAAATGCAGGCCCTCCTGAAAAATTTCCGTGGCTCTGGTGGAGACACTGCCCGGTTCGGTGCCGCCGACCTCTGTCCAATGGGCCTTGTTGACGGTGAAAGCAACCAGTTTATCCTCATGAAATACCGGCAGGATAATCACCACATCCGACAGATGGGTGCCACCGCCCAGATAGGGGGAATTGGTGATAATCACATCACCGGGGCGAATATCGCCTTCATTTGGAAAACGCTCTAATGCGCTTTGCACGGCGGTGTCCAGCGTGGCCAGAAAGGCCGTGACCCCATTACCCTGCGCCAGAAGATTGCCCTGCGCATCGGTGGCACCGACGGCGAAATCCGTGGTTTCATAAATGATCGGGCTCATGCTGGTCCGGACCATGGCGTTGAACATTTCATCGCCCAGCGCGACCAGTGAATCCTTGATAATTTCCGTGGTGAAAATGTCCATATTTACGCCCCCTTCTCGGTAAAATTCAACTGGATAATATAATTGCCGTAACCGTCTACGCTGGCCCGGTGACCGGGGGAGATGACCAGCGTTGCCGATGGTTCCTGAATGATGGCTGGCCCGTCAAAACCCATACCCGGTTCCAGAGCCAAACCGTCATAGACCGTTGTCTGATGAATGCCATGTTGATCAAAATCCACCGCCCGCTCATGCAAAATTACATCCGATAACGCCCGCCCGGTGGTCTCTTTTTTGGCCAGCGGTGGTTTTGGCACCTCTATCCGGGCGATCAGGTGGAAATTCACCAGCTGAACCGCCCCGTCCAGACGATAGCTATAGCGTTTTTCATAGGCCTCATGAAACTGCCCTATGGTTTGCGCCAGATCAATATCCCCCGCCGGGTCAAGGGGAAGTGTGATTTTGACCGTATGTTCCTGTCCCACATAGCGCAGGTCAGCCAGATACTCGAAAATAATCTCTGCCGTCCCGTCCACGCCATCGCCGTCATAATCTGCCCGCGCCTTGTCTTTCAGGCTTTGAAACTCATCGGCAAATAAATGGGCATTTTCAGGGGACACCAACAGGGGACGGGTTTGCAGGTAATCCCGACGCAGGTCCGTGAGCAGCATGCCCCAGGCGGAAAAAACCGAGGAATTTACCGGCACAATCACCTTGGGGATTTTCAATTCTTCGGCCAGCGCCACCGCATGCATAGCCCCGCCGCCGCCAAAAGCGATCAAGGCAAAATCACGGGGGTCATAGCCCTTATTGGTGGATACAAGGCGCAGGGCATTGGTCATATTGGCATTGGCGATACGCACCACACCGCGCGCCGCCTCTATCAGGCTGACCCCAAGGCCCGCCATGATCGGGGCGAAAGCCTGTTCCACTGCCGCCATATCCGGCACCACTTCACCGCCGACAAAGCAATCCTTGTCGATCCGTCCCAAAATGAGATTGGAATCCGTTGTGGTTGGTTTCGTGCCGCCCCGGCCATACGCCGCCGGTCCCGGCATGGCGCCGGCGGATTGCGGCCCCACATGAAGCTTGCCGCCCGTATCAATCCAGGCGATACTGCCGCCGCCATTGCCAATTTCCACAATTTCAGACACCGGCGTCTGTATGGGATAGCCCGGCGATTTGGCATCTTTTTCGATATAATATTCCGTGGTTACCTTGACATCACCATCCTCTATCAAAGCACATTTCGCCGTTGTACCGCCAATATCCAGAACCACCAGATTCTTTTCCCCGATCATATTGCCCAGATAGGCGGCGGCAAAAATGCCGCTGGCGGGACCGGATTCAACCATGCTGATGGGATTGTCCTTGGCGCTTTGAACGGTGGCGATACCGCCATTGGACTGCATCATATAGGGCGGCTCCGTAAAGCCTTCCCCAGCCAGTTTGCTTTCCAGGGATTCAATATATTTTTGGGCGATGGGATGCACATAGGCCGACAGAACTGTGGTGTTGGTGCGTTCATATTCCCGCCATTCCCGGCTGATCTCGCTGGAGGCCAGCACGGAAACTTCGGGCCAGAGTTTGTTGATTTCTGTGACCACCGCCTGTTCATTCTCTGAATTCAGGTAAGCATGCAGGAAACTAATGGCGATTGCCTCTACCCCCTCGGCCTTTAAATAGTCGAGCTGCTGTGAAAGCGGTGACAAGTCCACCGGCTTTTGCACTGCCCCCTTGTAAGTGGTTCGTTCATCCAGTTCCAGCCGCAGGTAACGGTCCACGAAGGGCTTTGGTTTGCGGAAATTAAAGTTAAACAGGTCCGGGCGGTTGCCCCGGGCGATTTCCAGCACATCGCGAAAGCCTTTTGTGGTGATCAGGGCGGTTTTAACCCC
>DRKK01000182.1 GCA_011051815.1 Sphingomonadales bacterium
AAGGGTTAATTTCTTAGCATATTCAAACAAAATCATCTGATTTTCCATGAAAGCATCTGCCAGATTATCCCCTTCAAAAGCCTGACGAATTTCTTTGGCCCTTGCCTCATCTGCCAGCAGATTCTTCATGCCGTGATAATGGTGGTTCACGCAATAATTACAGTGATTAAGCATACTCACATAGGTGCCAATGGCCTCAAGCAGCCATCGGTCAAGACGATTGGCCGAATGATGTAAAACAGTTTTATAGAGCGCCAGATGCCCCTCCAGCGTATGAGGCCGCAGACTGTGGGCCACCAGAATATTATCAATCTGTCCGCCCGGCCCCTTCAGACGATCATACATCTGTTTCAACCGCCCTGTGGCCTCCTTATATGAAATGGTTTTTATCCAGGTCATATGATCCCCTTTTTTGAAATTAATTTAGCCTTCCTTGGATAAATACCGTATCATAGTCTGATCAAAAACGAGGCTAAAAATGTTATCTTCACAGGATTTAACCATCACAAATATCCGCAAAGAGCTTGAGGGCATCAGCGCGGAAATGATGGGCCTTATTCAGAAATATAATCTGGATGCCAAAAATGCACTGGATATTATTCCCGTGGCTCGGCGGAAAATCACCCGCACAGAGGACTATATCCGCTTTCTGGAATTATCCCTGGAAGGCCGTATTCTGGGCGAGGCCGCCACCGCCCTTGAAAAGGCAACCGTTACCGATTAACCCTCAAAATCCGCCAGATATTTCTGCGCCAAAGTTTGATAATTCACCACCCCAACCATCATTTCCTCCAGAGCCGCCTCTGTCAGGTCGCGGACTTTCTTGGCGGGGCGCCCCACCCAAAGCTCCTGTCTGCCTACCGTCTTACCGGGGCTGAGCAAAGCACCGGCTGCCACCATGCCCGTCTCCTCTATGATACAACCATCCATGGTTACGGCCCCAAGACCGACAAAACCCCGGTCTCCGATAATGGTGCCGTGGATCATACAGCTATGGCCGATCAACACCTCGTCACCGATCAGGGTCGCGGCCCCATCGCCTTCCACATGGACCACTGTATCATCCTGAATATTGGTGCCTTTACCAATGCGGATTTTATTGACATCACCGCGCAAGACACAGTTGAACCAGATACTTGAGCCATCGCCGATTTTCACATCCCCGATAATACGCGCCCCGGGAGCAATAAAAACGCCCGCGCCCAATTCGGGCCAGATACCGTTAAAACGATAGAGCTTGCCACCGCCAGGCGCGCGTCTGCAATAGTCTGAAGTCATTTCAATCTTTCTCTTAAGGAAACAGGGGAGCCTGTTCCAGTGACAATGTTTCCGGCAGGTCGAACATAATATTCATATTCTGTATGGCCTGCCCCGATGAGCCTTTGATCAGGTTATCAATGGCCACCACCAATATAGCGCGCCCCGGCACCCGGTCGGCAAAAACCCCGATCAGGCATTGATTGGACCCGCGCACATGACGAGTGGCCGGAATGGCCCCCTCAGCCACCACATGCACAAAAGGCTCATCCGCATAGGCATTGATCAGCCCGGCCCGCAAATCCTCTGCGGTCTGACCGTCCGTCAGATTGACATATATGGTTTCCAATTCGCCCCGGTTCATGGGAATGAGATGAGGGGTGAAAGTCACCATCAGGTCATCACCGGATGCGCGGGAAAGCTCCTGCTCTATCTCCGGCGAATGACGGTGGGCAGCAATGGCATAGGGATGAATGGCCTCAGATACCTCGGTAAAGAGATTGGCCTCTTTCAGGGAACGGCCCGCGCCGCTAACCCCCGACTTGGCGTCAATGATGATGCCGTCTTTTTGAATAAGCCCCTCCTTCAGCAAAGGGATCAATGTCAACAGGGCCGCTGTCGGATAGCATCCGGGGCAGGCCACAAGACGCGCCGCTTTTATGGCATTCCGATAATGTTCGGTCAGGCCGTAAACCGCCTCTTTCTGCAATTCTGGCGCCTGATGATATTCGCCGTACCATCTAGTATAAACATCCGTATCCCGCAGCCTGAAATCCGCCGACAGGTCAATGACCTTGACCGACCCCTTGATGGCATTGGCATAATCCGCCGGCCGTTCAATGATCATTTCATCAATGAAACCATGGCCCGTATCATGGAGGATCCCCTTGATAATTTCCTGTGACGTGGCGTGAGGCAAGGCACAAAAAATCACATCCAGTTCAAGCCCCGGCCATTCCACATCTTTGATCGCCATCAGGTCGGGCAAACCAAGGCCCGTCAAATGAGGATAGACGCTGTCAATAGCCTGTCCAGCTTTGCGGTCCGCCGTTATCAGGGCAATTTCCACATGGGGATGACGCACCAGCAATCGGATCAGTTCCGCCCCAGTATAACCGCTGGCCCCCAAAATTGCTGCTCTGATCTTTTTTCTGCTCTGTGTCATCTGCTTATTTCCATGTTAAAATGCCCTATCAATATTATATAGGCTTAAATGTTTTTTTATCCAGCCCTAAATGCGCGTTATATCACTGGTGCAAAGGCCCGATTCTGTTTTACGGTGCCGTAAGCAAAGCTGGTATCAATGGATGAAATCGCCGGTATCTGGTGAATCTTCTCCCGGATAAAGACTTCATAGGCTTCCAGATTACGGATAATCA
>DRKK01000183.1 GCA_011051815.1 Sphingomonadales bacterium
CCGGGTTTTTGGGCAATAAAAATATATAGGCTCAGAATTTTGCTGTGGTGCAATAATATTTAATTATTTGTAATATAAACATTATTTCAATTTTTCTCGCATGTGCAAAATTTTATGGTGGAAAATGCCAATTAATTTGTTAGATTATTGTCAAAATGACCCATAAATGCCAGCAGGAGTGAAAAACATGAGAAAAACCCCCAAGGATTTTTTTAAACCCCTATCCATCGGGGCCCCTGCGCCCTTCCGGGAAATTCCCGTGGCCTTGGAACGGATGATTCACTTTTTCCCCCCGCAAATCGAGAAAATGCGCGCCAAAATCCCCGCTATGATCGGCAAGGTCGATGTGATTCTGGGTAATCTTGAGGACGCCATCCCCATGGACGCCAAGGAAGACGCCCGCGCCGGATTTATCGAAGTTGCTGAACAGAATGATTTTGGCAGCACCGGCCTGTGGACACGGGTTAACTGCCTGAACAGCCCGTGGTTTCTGGACGATGTGACGGAAATAGTCTCGCGCATTGGCAACAAGCTGGATGTGATCATGTTGCCCAAGGTGGAGGGACCGTGGGATATTCATTATCTGGATCAATTGCTTGCCCAGCTTGAATCGCGCCATAAGATCACCCGCCCGATTATGATTCACGCCATATTGGAAACTGCGCAGGGGGTCAATAATGTGGAAGAAATCGCCGCCGCCAGCCCGCGTATGCATGGCATGAGCCTCGGCCCCGCCGACCTTGCCGCCTCACGGGGTATGAAAACCACCCGCGTCGGGGGCGGTCATCCCTCTTACGGCGTGCTGGAAGATGACAAAGGTGAGGGCGGCCCCCGCGCCTTTTACCAGCAGGATCTGTGGCATTTCACCGTCGCCAAAATGGTTGATGCCTGTATGTCATATGGCCTGAAAGCCTTTTACGGTCCGTTCGGCGATTTTTCCGATGATGCGGCCTGTGAGGCCCAATTCCGCAATGCTTTCCTTATGGGCTGTATGGGGGCCTGGTCCCTGCATCCCAAACAGATTGAGATTGCCAAAAAGGTCTTTAGTCCCGATGTGGAAGAAGTTTTGTTTGCCAAGAAAATTCTCGCCGCCATGCCGGACGGGACCGGGGCGGTGATGATAGATGGCAAGATGCAGGATGACGCCACCTGGAAGCAGGCCAAGGTCATTGTAGACCTCGCCAAAATCGTCGCAACCAAAGACAAAGAGCTTGGCGCGAAATACGGCTTTTAGGGAAATATGGTCATTCCGAGCTCCGCCCGTTCAGCATTGAGTCCGGGGACATATGGGCCCTGAAACAAGTTCAGGGTGACGCGTGTCGAGGGGTGGCGGCCCTCTTTTTTATTGCTTGCCCGGACCTATGTGATAGGCTACCGCTATCTACGTGAGAGATAGGGGAATAAAAATGAAAAATATTATCACGCGTTTCTTGAGATTTACTTCCGTTATACTGCTTATTTTATCCTTCACGGCCCTGCCACTTCGGGCTTATGAGGGTCAATTTTCGGCGGTTAATGATCGTTATGGAATGCGTAGCAGTGTCAACGCCGGGTTCCGTCTTACTATCCCGTTTGGGCCAACCAAAAGATCAGAGGACCGGGTTAAATACGGCCTGCAACTTAGTTTGCGCCGGGAATTTAACGAGGGGGCAGGCTGGAACCATTATGGCCGGGTGGCTGTGCGGCAAAGTTTTAATGCTGAAATCATGTCCTTGAATTTCTCGGAAAATGGTTTTAAAGGCCTGTCCTTGGTGGGCCAACCTATGTTTGTTTATAAGGATGGTGTCCTTATGGCGGTTGAGGATGCCGAGGGTGACGGTCAGGAGGAAAAAAAGGGCAGTAATACAGGATGGTATATTGCAGGCGGTGTTGTTCTATTGGCAGGATTATCTGCAATTGCGGCAAAACAAGCTGTTGACGGCATTGGCAATAGTGTGGTCGAAATAATCAATAATCTAGGCAATGGATCTGGTGGTTAAGGGCGATCCTAAACCAGATCTTCAAACTGTTCTGTATCCGTATTATAGGCCTCGATAGTGCCGCTGCCGATGTCGAAATGCCAGGCGTGGACCTGTAGAGTCTCGGCCAGCAGGGCCTCATGGACCCACGGGAACCCCATCAGATTATTGAGGGAAATCAGGCTGGCCCGCCGCTCACAGGTGGCGGCGAGGACGTCGATGGGTAAATTTTCCTTTTCCGTCGCCGTAAATTCGGCGGCCTCATCAACGATTTTCATCCATGGGCGAATAAAGCTGAAATTGGCTTCCGGGTCTTTGTCCGTGTCATGGTCGGCGATCAGGGCGCGGATTCCGCCGCAGCCGCTATGGCCCATGATGATGATATGTTCCACTTTTAACTGGGTGACGGCAAATTCAATGGCCGCGCTGGTGCCGTGATAGGTTTCATCGTCTTTTTTATAAGGCGGGACAAGGTTGGCCACATTATTGACGATGAAAATTTCGCCCAGACCCGAATGGGTGAGGATCACCGGATTTACCCGGCTGTCGCTACAGGCGATGAACATGACCTTGGGGTTTTGGCCGTCTTTGGCCCAATCGCGCCAGATATCATTCTCTTTGGCCAGATACTGATCACGGAATTTGGCATAGCCATTCAGAAGTTTTGCGTAAGAATCCATATGGCGGGTACCCTGTTTTCAGCCTGTCATTAGGTGCCGATCTGCTTACGTCCGGCTTCGCCGTGATAATAGCCGTTTGAGAATTCTATGGCAAACACTTCCGCTTCCAAAATGTCTTTTGCTTCCGTAAGATCAATCCTCTCCTCAAGTCTGTCCCGAAATATGGTGCTGACCTTAATCATGTCTACATCATGGGGCGACAGCCGGAAATTATGGATCCCCATTTCCTGTAACGCCGGCAGCTCTGCCAACAGGTTGATATAGCTGTGGGACAGGGTTTGCAGGCCGTTAATGGCTAAAAACGGCTGTCCGTCCATGGTATCAACCGCCCGGCCATCCGGGTCCCGATCGCAAATATACTGACAGCCGTCTTTATGGAGCTTATGGGCGCGGGCATGATAACAGCGCGCGGAAATGGCCAGCGGCAGGCGGCCAAAGACCTGTACTTCCAATGCGGATGTGGCGACATGGGCCAAGGCGCGGAGCGAGGCGGCGGGCAATTCCGGAGGTAAAGAAATACGGCTGGCGCCGCCATCTTCATAATATTTCAGGCTGGCCTCGTTATAAATATTGATAAACGGTCCGATGGCATGATTTTGACCGCGCAACTGGCTGACCAGCGCCATATCATTGGCCTCCACCAGATAATCACGGCCCATGGTGGCCAGATCATTGGTGATCGTCATATCCCGGTCATCCAGAACCAGCATCAGCCCCGACAGAATGACTGTCTTGCCCGCCCGTTCCAGCCGTTCAATGACCTCCGGCAGGTAATCTTTGCCTGCAAGGCGCTTGGCGCAGACCACCTCGCCAAGATACACATGATCCACCGGCGCTTCATCGGCGATGGCAAAATAAAAATCACGGGTTTTATCCCCGTCCCAGTTAAACAGCAACGGCCCGAGGGACAGGCCTGATTTTTGCGTCACATCCATTTCTTGTCATAGGCTCCGGTGGTGTTCTGGCCGCCCTCGGACAGGCCATCCATATTGATTTGCAGGCGCTCGCCGCGGGCGGCGGCGTCAATGGCGGCCCGGAAATTCTGGACCACCTCGCGCACATAAGCCTTGCTGCGTTGGCGGCCTTCGATCTTAAGCGCGCTGACCCCCGCATCCATCAGTTCCGGCAATATGCCGGTCACATTCAGGCTGGTGGGTTCCTCAAACAGATAGCCAACCTCGCCGCCGGCGGCAAAACGGCCTTTGCACAGGGTGGGATAGCCCGCCTGCTCATTTGGGCCGAATGTGTTGATGGTAAAGCCCGCCAGATTGGTTTTAAGGTCTGCGCCGCTTTGCACGTAAGTCACATGGCTGGCCGGGGAGCAGACCCCGTTCATATTGGGCGATTTGCCGGTGATATAGCTGGACAGACTGCACCGACCCTCGGCCATGGGGCACATGCCGCCAAAGGCAAAGACCTCGGTCTTGATGTCAATGCGTTCATTGATACGGCGAATCTCCGGCAGGGTCAGCACCCGGGGCAGGACCACCCGCCGGATGCCGAATTCCTTCACATAATGATTTATCGCCGCCGGGTTGGAGGCCGATGCCTGTACGGACAGATGCAGACGTAAATCCGGATGAGTCTCTTTAGCATAGGCCAAAAGGCCTATATCCGCCATAATAATGGCATCAACCTTCAGGCGTGCCGCATTATCTACCGCCTGTATCCATGGATCGCCGTTCCCGGCCTTGGCATAGGTATTGACCGCCAACAGGACTTTGGCGCCTCTGGTATGGGCATAATCCAGGGCTTCGGCCAGCTCCTCCACGGAGAAATTCAGCCCCGGAAAATTGCGGGCATTTGTTTCATCGCGGAAGCCCATATAGACCGCATCGGCCCCCGAATCCACCGCAATGCGCAAGGCCGCCGGGGTGCCAGCGGGACAAACCAGTTCCAGCTTGGTCATGACGGTATCTTTCGGTTGAGGGCTTGTAGTCTGTTTTGGGTTTTGGTGAGTTTTTTCTCCAGCTCCGCGGTTTTCCGGGCCAATTCCTGATTCTCCTGTGCCAGGGCATCACAGCGACGGGCTAGGGAAGCGGTGGCGGCGCGGCGGATATGGCTCATATCCCGGGATAGCCCGTGATAGAGGCGGCCCGTGATGTTCAGCAGGGCGGCGGCCGGGGTTTTTAACGGCCCTAGACTGGTCAGGATTTCCTGGCGCAGGTCAATATCCTCGCTGTCCATGGCATTGCGCAGGGTCAGCAGGGCTTCCGTATCCCCCTCAACCGACAGGCTGCGGGAGAAAAACAGGGCATCACCGTCTATCCGGCCGTCCATCATATCCATCAGCGACAGAAAGGGGCCGGAGATGGTCACATCTGCGGGGGCCTTGATGTCATCCTCAATCCGGCAATCCACTAGTCCGCTGCCGATAATCATCCGCATATCATGGGGCAGGTCTGTGGGACAGATTAGAAATTCAGTCCCCGTCAGCGGGGTTAGCCGTTCCAGAATGGCCGGATGGTTTTTCTGAATATGACCCGCCATATGACGGAGCAGGCGGTTCAGTGGTGCCTTGGGCAAAGGTCGGAGCAAAAGCCCCGCCATCAGCAGGGGTGAGAAAGCATCATTGTCCGTGGGGCGGGCAGCAGCAGGTGGCATGAGTCGGAAAAATTCCTATGTTTTGAGTTATGAACGCGACTTATAGGGCATATAGTGCCCGCCCGGATTGATTTATGTCAAGGGAGAACAGGTATAATCCATTGTTTTTATTATTGTTTTAGATGTTA
>DRKK01000184.1 GCA_011051815.1 Sphingomonadales bacterium
CTCACCCAATACGGCCAGTTCCCAACCGGCGTCACTGGCCAGTCCGATACGAGCCGTGACCGTGGCATAGGCTGGCTGGATCAATTTCGGATCAAGCTGAGGTGAGGCATGATATGAGCTGGTATAGAACATATTGGCTGAGGTATTGATGACCATGTCAGAAGACACATCATAGCTGTGATTAAAGCCAAATGTTGCCTGGAAATCAGAGACCAGCTGTTGGGTCAAACCGGAATAGTCACAGAGGCTGAATGTGGGGGTAATTACCCTTACTCTGTCCCCGGTCTGTCCGAAATAACATTGGCCATTTTTATAGTCTTTAAATTTAAAGTCTGTATAGGCCATTGATCCGTTAAGGGTCAGATTGTCAGTGGCCTGCCAGCGGCCATCAACCTCTAGTCCTTTGACCTCTGCTCTGGCAGCATTGCCCACATTAAAGCCCAGCTTGCCATCAAATATCGAGACCTGAAGGTCGTTAAATTTGGTTAAGTAAGCGGCAAAGTTAAGCTCAGCAGCGCCGTCGGCGAGGACGAGTTTCCCGCCAACTTCAAAGTTATTTGCGGTTTCGTCCTGAAACTCAAAGGCATCTCTCATAGTGGCAGAATTACCCCGGTTGTTGGCACGGAAGTCAAAACCACCAGATTTGCTGCCCCTTGTCCAGCTGGCATAAACCATGGCGTCATCTGACGCATCAAAGGTCAACTTCACATCAGGAGAGAAGGTGGTTTCCGTGCGGCTTGCAGAAACCGGATGGACACCGTTCAGAAATTGCTTGCCGGCAAAACTTGGGCCGAAGCCCGCGGCCAGAGCAGCGGCGGTAGGTGGTCCGACAACGGGGCCAAGCCGGTCGGTCAATATTCCGGTCAGGACATTGGCAAAGTCGCTACCTGCCGCATTGTCGGTTCCAATATCAAAGGCAAAGCCATAGAAATCAGGGGCCAGAAGTTTGGCACCGCTCAGCGCCGACCCGTCCAGATTTGTAATTGTTAAATTCCGCGACCCATCTTTTTTCTCATAGGTCAGCCGTCCGCCCAGTTGTAACGTCAGGCGGTCTGACATATGCCAGGACACCTGAGCAAAGCCGGAATAAACGCTGGCATCAACCTTTGCATCCCGGGGGCCTTTGGTTCCTGCAAAAAGATCACCGGCTCCGGTAACGCCCATGGCCCCGAAAAGCGGTGCGAATGCAGCAAATGCCGGGTTGCCGTTGAGTAGAGGAACCAGAACGGAGGTTTCATTTATCTCAATAGCATCCTGATAACCGTGATTGCTGGTCTGGAAATAGGCGCCGACAATATAATCAATGGTTTCCCCGCCGGGAGAAGCCAGACGGATTTCCTGAGAGAATTGCTCAAATTGTTCGGACAGGGGCAATGTGAAGATATTGGCACCAGTAAAGTCGCAATCACAATTGTCATTGAAACTGAAGTCGGAATAGCCGGAAATAGATTTCAGGGTATGATCCCCCAGCTCCCAATCCAGTGTGAGGACAACTTCGGTTTGTTTGTTGTTGCTGAAATCGCCGTTGGCATGACGGTTGCCGTCCAATGTGTTATTTAACACAGACGGGTCCTGCCCAAAGCCACCAACCAGAATCTGGGAATAAAGCAATCCGGCAAAGGGTCCTGCCGCAGCGGGAACTTCGCCATCAATTTCAATATTACGGCCTACTACGTCAAACTCACTGCGTTCCACTTTCAGGGTCGCGGTCATATTGTCGCTGAGGTCCATTTCAACGATGCCCCGGAGGGTCCAGTCTTCCTGTGATGGTTCGTCCTGATTCAGGGTCAGATTTTTGATATAACCGTTCAAGTCATGATAGCGGCCTGCCACACGGACGCGGACTTTGTCGGATATCGGTCCCGACAGGACGATGGTGGCTTCTTTTTCATTGTCGGTTGGTTCGTAAGAAACATTGACGGAACCTTCGAATTCTTCCGTTGGTTTGGCGGTGGTGATGTTAAGCGCACCGGCCACGGAGTTTTTACCAAACAGGATGGACTGTGGTCCGCGCAGAACTTCAACTCGCTCCAGATCAAGGAAAGGCGCGCGTGATTGCTGCGCCCGGCCATGATGGATGCCATCCACATAGATGCCGACAGATTGTTCAAAGCCCTGATTGTTCCCTGATCCGATACCACGGATAAAGACATTGGTGCCGATGCCGCTTTCTGCCATGGTAAAATTGGGGACGGAAAATTGCAGGTCGGCCATTTTGGTAATGGATTGCTTTTTCATGAAATCGCCGCTGACGACCGCCACGGAAATTGGCACGTCTTTCAGGCTTTGTTCCCGATATTGGGAGGTAACAACGATTTCTTCCAAGGTGATGGTTTCATCGGCGGCTGTCGCGCTCGATAAGGTCATTAGACCCGCCATCAAGGATGTGGAAATAAGGGCTGAGGTGGTTTTAAGATATTTGCGCATGGTCATATTTTCTCCCTAGAGTTGTTTTAGATCAGCTTAAGCAAGATATATAGTATAGACGATTCAGGCCGAAAAAATGCTAAAACCTTCGTCTTTATTGTTTTATATCAGGCAAATACAGCCGATTGCTACGGTATGTCATCCTACCGCATTTGACTATATAGTAAAAGTTTAAAATAGCAACCTGGATACAGACGTTCGTTTTAAAAAATACCAACGATAATATACGGGTGGGGCAGGGTGGATTATCTTTTATTGACAATGACGTCCGAGATCAGGACGCGGGCGTCTTTATGTTTAAGAACCGCATTGGTTACAACCTGTAAGGCATCGCCCAACATCCCGATATTAACCGGGCGCTTCACATCAAAATAATCATGGGACAGGCGGCTGCTTTCCATGACATAGGCACTGCTCAGACGGGGCAGGTATTTTACGGCGGTGTCATGTTTTTCACTATCGGTGACCTTGAGCATCAGGGTGATGGTCATATTGCCCTTTGGCCGGCCCTTGTGATACATGGTGACGATAACGGGCGGGACTTTGATATAGTCTTCGTGGCTGGCCCCGCCATGGTCTTCTTTCTTTTCTTCGGAGGCAAAGGCTGATGTGGGCGCCATGAATGCCGGTATAAAAAATAGTGCCCCCAAGAGACATATCTTTGCGATAAAACCCGTCATAGTGATC
>DRKK01000185.1 GCA_011051815.1 Sphingomonadales bacterium
GAACCCAGAATAAGATTCTGGAAGGGATGGCCATGGGCGTTCCGGTCATCAGCAGCCGCACGGCGGCGCGGGGGGTTGATGCGGTGGTGGGGGAACATATCCTTGCGGCCACAACGTCCGATGAATATGTGGCCCATATATCAAGATTATTCGATGATGAGGGGGAACGTGACCGATTGGCAAAGGCCGGACGTGAGCGGGTAACAACTCATCATAACTGGCCCCGGGCCATGTCTTTGTTCAATGAGGCCATCGAAAGATGCCTCACTATTGCTAAAGGGTAGTAGATTTAATGCGCATATTGCATGTATTTGACCATTCGATCCCGCTCCATAGCGGCTATACCTTTCGCAGTTACCAGATTTTGCGGGAGCAAAGGGCTTTGGGCATTGAAACCCTACATGTGACCGGTATCAAGCATCTGAACCCAGAGGGGCCAGAGGAATTAGTAGAGGGCTTGAAATTTTACCGGACCACGAATTATAACAGGCTGCTGGCCAAGCTCCCGGTGATTGGCCAGTATGAGGTGGTCAGAAGCCTGAAAAAACGTCTCCGGCAGATTTTAAAGACTGAAAAGGTAGATGTTATTCAGGCCCATTCGCCCATGCTGAACGGTATGGCTGCCGTGGCCGTGGGTAAGGAATTTAATATCCCGGTTCTCTATGAAATCCGCGCTTTCTGGGAAGATGCCGCTGTTAGTCTTGGCACCAGCAAGGAAGGTGATTTGCGGTACCGTATGTCCAAGAATATGGAAACTAAAGTGGCGCGCGCGGCAGATGCCGTGACGGTTATTTGTGACGGCCTGAAACAGGATTTGATTTCACGGGGCATTCCGGCGGAAAAAATAACCCTGATTCCCAATGCGGTGGATATATCCAAATTTTCCGGCCCGGCCAAACCCGATCCGGAACTCAGGACCAAATTGGGTCTGGACGGCAAGACCACATTAGGCTTTATCGGGTCATTCTATGATTATGAGGGGCTGGAAATACTGCTGGAAAGTCTACCGGTCATTATCAGGCAGATGCCGGATGTAAAGCTCCTGCTGGTGGGCGGCGGCCCGGTGGACGAGGCGTTGAAAGAACAGGCCAGATTATTCGGTATAGAGGACCATGTCATGTTCACCGGGCGGGTGCCCCATGACAAGGTACAGGATTATTACAATCAGGTGGATATTTTTGTCTACCCACGCAAGAAAATGCGTCTGACGGATCTGGTGACACCGCTTAAACCGCTTGAGGCCATGGCCCAGCATAAGCTGGTGGCGGCTTCTGATATTGGCGGACATAATGAGCTGATTGAAGACGGCAAGACCGGGGTGTTGTTTAAACCGGATAATTCCCTCGCGCTGGCCCGGACCATCATTGAGCTGCTCAACAAGCGTGACAGCTGGCCTGAAATGATCGCAGGCGGGCGTAAATATGTTGAGGATGTGCGGAATTGGAAAAATTCCATTGCCAATTACCCGGCTGTTTTTGACAGAATAGTCAAGAAGCCGTAACGCCCCAGATTTTGGCATAGGCCGCAAACATGCGGCTCTGATCATAAGTTTTCCTGACATGCCGTTTATTGTTACCACCGATTTCTTGTCTGAGCGGTTCATTCGCGGTCAATTCTGTGAGCGCTGCGGCAAAGGCCTGGTCATCTCCGGCAGCTGTGATGAAAGGTTTGTTTGCGGTGGAGACAATGAATTTCACATCACCCACGTCCAGCCCGACAACGGGCAAACCTGCGGCCATGGCCTGGTTGACGGAATTGGGCATTTGCTCTGTGTCAGACGACAGGGCATAAATATCCAGATGACCCAGAGCCATGGCCGGATTATCAATATGGCCGGCAAGATATATTCTGTCCTGCAAGCCATAACCTGTGATCATCTGTTCCAGTTTTGATCGTTCATTGCCTTCGCCCATAATGATCAGACTGGTCTTTTGGCCCGGGTGGGTCTGAACAAGATGATTAAAGGCGGTAATCAGGCGCGGCAGATTCTTTTCCGGACGTAACGGCGTCATGGTGCCAATGGTAATTTCGCCTGCTTGTTTGGTAAAATGGGGAATGATGCCTTCCTGCGGGGGGGAGGCATAAAGGTCACAATCCACACCGTTCGGGGTATAGAGGATCTTGTGATCTGGAATTTTCCAGTCAGAAGCACATATTCTGACCAATGTGTTAGAGGGCACTACAATGCCCTCAATATTACGCAGGGCAAGGCGGCGGAACCAGTTTCGGCGACCGATAGTCCCATTGGCCTCTTCCGGTCCAAAACCACTTTCCAGATGGAAATGGCGACAGATGGAGTTGACGCTGTTGGCCATGGCCCATTCCGTTGACCCCCAGTTATAGGTCAGCAGTAAATCCGGCTGCATTTCGCGGAGAATTTTACGGTAATGCCACAGACGTTTGAGCATATTACCCTCGGCGGCAGTGCCGATATTTGGAATCTCATAGATAACATTCTCATTCAAACGGGATTCGCAGGTGTAAATACCGTCCGTTGACAATAGGGAATGACGCGCCAAAGGCCCGAAATGATTCATCAGATAAGAAATGCGAATGGGGACGCCACCATGGGCAAAAGACGGAATAACATGAAAAATATGTGGTATATTAGCCGTTTTTTTGTCTATTACTGACTTTGTCATCTTTTTCTTTTGTTTTTGTGCGAGCATAAAGTGGCATATTAACTTTATTTTGTTAAAATAGGTGAAATTTACATATTTTTCAAAGAAATATGGCAATAAGCTGTTTTCCCGGGAACAGGGAAAATAAAACAGGAGGGTATTGCTTGTGTCGAGAAATTTAACATTCTTTATTTTAGGGCTGACGGCTGCCGTCATAGCCTATATTTTTGCGCCGTCATTGACTGGGGTGCTGGAATTTTTGCTATCGGAAAGATTGCCCCGCGAATTTACGCGCCTGATGCAGAATAACGACCTTGTAGTTTTTGCCGGATATGTCAGCCTGTTTGGCCTGTCATTTTTCTTATTGTATCTTGTCTTTCCGGTTGCCTATGTCTGGTATCATATCAATTCCGCAAAGGGGATCGTTGATGAATTACCATTGGTTAGTAATGCGATCAAACGGACAGACAAGAAAACCTTTCTGGGAAAATTAAAGGGCCTGGGTTTTATTGAAAGACTGGCTGAGGCCTATGGGCCTTATCTCATTCAGGGACCGGAAGAAGACGTAAAACCAGAGAACCTGAAAAAAATACGTCTGACAGGTCCCCGCGCCAAGATTGAAAAAATTGTCATTGCCCCTGTAAGTGCCGCTGTTCCGGCAGAGTCCATATTTAATGTGGAGAGTATGGTGAGTGACAATCTGCGGCTTGGTTTTTTTACTATTTTTGCCCGCCTGATGGTTGGGGCAGGGGTGGTTTGTCTGGCGATTTCGTTAATTTCATTTTCCATTGTGAAGGGAGAGGACGGTCAAACTTTGCTTACGGCCCTGCAGCCGGGATTGGTATCTTTGCTCTATTTATTAATAGCCGCTGTGATTTTGTCGGGGGGGAGCCATTTGGTTAGCCTGGGACTATCTCATAAGGCCGGGGAATTTTCCCGAATGATTAATGGTTTGTTTTATCAAAATAACTGGCAACAGGATTTGGGCCGGATTACGACCCACCTTGAAGGAAGCACAGATAAATTTGAAATTATTCTGAGAGACAGTCTTCATAAACCGCTGAAAGAAATTTCTACGGCGGTTAAGTCCTTGTCGGTGGAACAGGAAAAGAAACTGGATAATATCCTGTCAAAGACGCTGGAGAATTTTGCCGCCAATATGGTGAAGAAAACAGGTGCCGATACTGTGGCCCTGAACAAAGCGCTGAA
>DRKK01000186.1 GCA_011051815.1 Sphingomonadales bacterium
ATTCACCGTTTCAACGGCCGTATTTTCCCGGCCAAAATAATTGCCCAGATAAACCAATCGGTCCCCCGCCTGAAACTTTGTCACAAGTTCCTCATGTAAATCGGCCAAAGCCGAAGATTGACCATGAATGGCGGCCACCGCCCAAATTCTTTTAGCCTGATCCAGACAACCGAATTTGTCCATATCCATATTTGACAGGTCAGTGGAGTTCATAAACTGTTAAATCTTCCCAAAGTTTAAATATTCACTATTGCCTGATCATAACAAAAAAAGCCCGCATAACATCAGGCTTTTTTCATATATTTACATTGTGAAAGAATTTAAGCTGCTGTCAAAACCTCTGCCAGCTTAATCATGGCGTCTTTTTCCGCGATTTCCTCAACAGCGGCCACTTCACGGGCCAGACGGCTGATGGCAGATTCATAAATCTGACGCTCACTATAGGATTGTTCGGTCTGATCTCCGCCCCGATGAAGATCCCGAACCACTTCGGCCAGATGAACCAAATTACCTGAGTTTATCTTTGCCTCATATTCCTGAGCGCGGCGGCTCCACATGGTCCGCTTGACCCGGGCGCGACCTTTAAGGGTATGGTAGGCCTTATCCATGATGGTCGGGCTTGACAATCCACGCATACCGGACGGCTCCGCCTTGTTTATCGGCACCCTGAGGGTCATTTTTTCACTTTCAAAACGCACCACATAAAGCTCCAGCTTCATACCGGAAATTTCCTGCTCGCTAATTTCTGTGATAACACCAACACCATGTTTTGGATAAACAATATGTTCGCCCTCAGCAAAGGCTAATTTCTTTTCTTTTACCATTTAAAAATACAACTCCAGCCATTTCACGGCATAATAACATCCGCAAAAAATTCATTTCAGTCATCAACAGAGGAGAAATTTGTCCTAAGTCACAAACGCCCGCCAATATCGTCTTGACGAATGTAAATAGCACAAATAGCCGTATGCCAGATAATAAATATCTGGCACCAATATCCCCTCAATCGGGATTAATCATTTGAAACAAAGCTTTAAAAAAACACGTCCAAATAAGTTACAATAGGAACATTATAACATATTTTCAGATAAAAAACACCCACAAATAGCACAAGTCTGCCAAATAACCCTCTTTTAGCCTTTCCGAACAGAGCGGTCTTCTATAAGAGCTGTTTTAAGGATCAGGTGCCGGCGCCGGGTTTTTCGCTCAATGACGCCAGTTTACCTTTCTCATCCTGGGCCGCATCGGCACCGGGCAGAGGATCAACTTTTTCGGTAATATTTGGCCAGACAGCCGCATATTTCTCGTTAATCTCAAACCATTTCTCCAAACCATCTTCCGTATCCGGCAAAATGGCTTCTGCGGGACATTCCGGTTCACAGACACCGCAATCAATACATTCATCCGGATTGATCACAAGCATGTTTTCACCTTCATAAAAACAATCAACCGGACAGACTTCAACACAGTCTGTATATTTACATTTGATACATGCCTCGGTGACTAAATAGGTCATGGAGTTCTCCTTATTCCTCTGGCCCTGAACGGGGTTACATCATGTCCGCAAATCTGGATATAACATCTATGAAACAGGATACAACCAAAAAACGCCTAAAGCATGAGAAATAACCAGCAACTGGCCATTTTTACGCTCTGGCCTTTACCAATTTGCGAATTTCACCATTCTTGCGGTCTGTGACATAAAGCAATCCCGCCACCCGGCGCAGCAGATTGCTTTCATAGGCATCTTCTTCGCCGTCCGCAAAGACAACCTCCCACAATAACTCAAGAATTTTTTCGCGCCCGGCCGCGTCAAAATGATCTTTTATCTTCCGGGTGAAATTCAGCATGTGGTTTGACTCATCGTGGGTGGCAATGGCCTCAACAAATAATTCCAGCGCTTCTTCAGCAGACAGGCCCAGCCTGTTTTCCAGAAGGGACAGAATACGCTCGCGCTCAACCCGTGAAATCTGTCCGTCCCCCGCCGCCACTTCGACCATAAGAACCGCCGCCGCCAATGTCTCATCACCCTTTTCAGGTTGCGCGGCCACCGGCGCACCATTCAGCATATTATGTATTCTTTTCAAGATAGACACTATTGTATTTCCTTACCCAACCAGCGAATCGCTGAAAAATTTTGTAACTTGTTCTATGATACGGTTTCTGTCGCCAAGATCCACAAAATGACCTTCTTTCATATGTTCAATCATGGATTGGTTCATCAATAAAACAGACAGGCCGTGTACCATAGACCAGGCCGTGAACTGAGCCACCGCCGGGTCAATTTTACGTGCCCCCGGCAAGGCCAGACATTCATTCACTGTCGTTTGAAGGCACTGAAAACCAATATCGGAAACCTCATGAAGTTCGGTATATTTCTGGTAATCACACAGGTCATATTCAAACATAATTTTGAAATGAGCCGGATATTTATCGGCAAATTCCACATATCTCATGCCCAGTTTCTGAAGACGGACCAACGGATCTTTAACCGTACCCATCAAGACCTGCATGCCATCGCCCAATTTTTTAAGGCCGTCCTGTTTCAAGGCCGCAATCAAGGCTTCTTTATCCTCAAAATGACGATAGGGCGCGGTTTGAGACACCCCGGCTTTGCGCGCCAAGGCCCGCAGACTCAAGTCCGCCAGCGTCCCCTCCTGTAAAATTTCCAAGGCAGATTGCACCAGGGTCTCACGAAGGTTTCCATGATGGTATGATTTTCTCCCTTGGGGACAACACCATTTATTCAAACATAAACTCCTAATTACCCAACAGACAGGGGCTGAAAGGTCGTGATTATCACCCTTAATGTTTACGCTGTCAATATTTTAGTATCTGGAAGACGTGCCACACTTTCTATGGCTTCAGGATCAAATCCCGGTTTTCAATCTTGAATGAGGAGAGTTTATTCAGAAAATTCATGCCAAGCAGAGAGACATTCATCGCCCCTTGCTGAGAAACAGAAGCGGAAATTCCCGTAACCTCGATTGAATCAAGGGAGATTTGATCAAGTTTGACCATGGCCTTGTAGCTGATCCCGTTGGCGGTACGAAAAGCCCGGTCAAAAGCAAGCCCCGCCGGATCAAGTCCGGCGGCTTCTGCGTCTTCATAGCTTAAGGAAATATGGCTCGCGCCGGTATCGACCACGAAACGAACCGGCGTGCCATTCACGTCAAGGGTCGCCCAGTAATGACCGTCCCGGTTTATGGACACCCGAATTTCACCGCCAAATTCCGCCCGGTTGGTTTTGGCATAAACCATATCATTTCCGGTATTTTGTACCACCTGCTTCTGGCCATCGGCCACGGCAATAATCTTGTCGCCAAAATAGGCAACCGCAGCGGCAACGAAGAGGGCCAGTAATAGAATTTTTGAGGGGCTGGTCATTTCTATCCCTTATTAATTTTGGCTAATATAATACCCCCAGCTTAAAAGAGGTTTAACAAAGGATAGAATTATTTCTTTTTCTCATTCGGGAAGGATGTTTTTCAGCCTGTCGGTGGCCCGGCGTTCCGCCTTTGTTGGCCGGCCCGCGCCCCGGTCCCGGCGAGCAACCTGTGATTTTTCGATCTCTTTTATGACCTCCGGCGGCGGGGTTAAATCCTCATAGAGGGCCTGTGCCTCCGGGGCCGGGCCGCGCCGATGGTTAAAGGCCAGAATTTTTGCAATGCGAATGATGTTCGGCTGGGGAAAGGTCAGCACATCGCCCGCCACCACCGGGGTTTTGGCCTTGGTGATTTTTTGACCGTTCAGCCGCACCTTGCCCGCCCGAATGACCTTGCTGGACAGAGACCGGGTTTTAAAGAAACGGGCATGCCATAGCCAGATGTCAACACGCTGGCTTTGGGGTTTTGGACTGTCCATGGCGCAGGTCTATTTCTTTGATTTAAGCTGATCCTTCAGCCCGGCCAGCGCGGCAAAGGGACTATGAGGATCCGGGGCCGGGCCTTTGCGCTGAGGCTTCTTAGGTTTCGGCCCGCCAGCCTTCGGTCCCCCGGGCTTGCTCTTGAATTTACCCGGCGTGCCCTTTGGTTTGGCGGCCTGTGGTTTTTTAGGCCCCCGATGCTGTGGCTTCTGATAGGGCTGATGATGAAACAGGAAGATTTTTTCCGGCTCGGCGGATTTTTCGGCTTCGTCCGGTTTGTCTTCTACCTTGTCTTCTACTTTGTCTTCTGGCTTGTCTTCTACCTTTTCTTCTGTTTTTTCCACAGGCTTTTCTTCGGATTTTTCGGCAGGCTTTTCTTCCACATCCGGGGTCCGGGCGGCGATTATCTTTGCCGCTTCTTCCGGCGTATATTCCTTTTGCACATAGCCCAGATAGGCCATGATTTCCACAAAGTCATCACCGCTGGTGCCCACAAGGCTCATCAAATCAGGATCGGCAGGAAAGGGGCCTTTCAGGGAAGTTTCCCGGGCCGCATTGGCCAGCCTCTCCAACATATCCAGGCGCACCGCATTCTTGCCCGTCACCCGGTAACCGGAGACCTCATAAAAGGCGCGCGGCGCTTTCTGG
The DNA here is from genome assembly GCA_011051815.1 of Sphingomonadales bacterium. Lineage (GTDB taxonomy): Bacteria > Pseudomonadota > Alphaproteobacteria > Sphingomonadales > Emcibacteraceae > Paremcibacter. Next base: position 4,514 of record DRKK01000186.1, read on the forward strand.
TCAATGGTGATGGTGCATAGTCCCGCCACCGGAATATCTGGCAGGCGGTCCATATCATTGAACAGCGCCCATAAAAACAGCCGCAACTGGGCCGGGGCCGGTTTGAGCAGAGCAGGGATATAAAGACTGGCCGAGCCGAGCCAGATACCCAGCTGTTTCATCTGAAAACGGCCCACGCTGTCCACGCCGCGAAAATCACGGGCGATCATACGGCGGGGAATAGTACCCAGCTTTTCCAGCATCTGAAAGGCAATGCCCCGCGCCATGCCATCAATGAGCGGCTTGCCCGCGCCGTCCTTGGCACCGTTCACGGCCTCTTTCAGGGCAAAAAGCGGGGCCAGTATCTCACCCACATGGGCCGCGAGCCAGCGGTCCACCCGCGCCTGCACCTGCGCCAGTATTTCACCCTGAAGATTTGGGGTCGGCGTGACAACGGCTTTCGGCGATAATATGTCCGCACCCTTTTCCACCCGGGCAATGGCAATGCCGCGCCAGTTGATGGTGGAACGGGTCATGGGGTCGCCCAGAATAAGGCTCAGCTCCCCGTCCTCGGCCTGATCAAGGGCATCGGCCTTGTTCTTGATCTCAAGGCTCAGAATCTTGTCGGCGGCGGCGCGCAGTATCTTGCTGTCCTCACCATAAGCGGCGGCATCTTCCTTGAACTGGAATCCTTCCAGCGTGCCGATGAAATGGCCTTCCACGTAAATGCTGCCATCGTCCTCAATATCTGCCATTAAATTTCCTTTTTGACGTAATTCTCTCATCAAATGCGACATCCGCCGATCCACAAAGCGATGTGTCAGACGTTCATGTAGCGCATCTGACAGGCGATCTTCAATATCTCTTGTCATTTCCTGCCAATATTTTGCATCATCGAACCAGGCTGCCCGGTGGGAAATATAGGTCCATGTGCGCATATGACTGATGCGGGACGACAGGGTATCTATGTCCCCCTTAACCTTGTCCAACGGCAGGATTTCACGGGCCAGCCAGTCCGGGCTTAACCGCCCGTCATCGGCAGAAGTCTGCCGATATATATGGCACAGCAACCGGATATGCTCCTCGTCAGACACCTTGCGAAAGTCGGGAATCTGACAAACTTCCCACAGGCTTTTCAGGGCCGCCGGACCGCCCAGACGGTCCCTTATATCCGCCATATTTATCATCTGCCGCAGGGAGGCGAGATCAATATTCTCTTGCGTTCTACTTAGGCCTTTTCGCCCCGGCGCGGCGTCCAAAGACCGAATCAGGGCGGTGGGATGGCCATAGTCAAGATTACTATTGCGCCATTGCAGGACGGTGAGCGGGGCAAATTCGTGATTTTCCACCGCATAGACCATATCATCGCGCAGGCCCGCGTCCATCCCATCCAACAGGCAGCCAAAAGTGCCGTTGGTCATATAACGCCCGGCCCGGCCCGCGATCTGTGCCACCTCGGACGGGGTCAGGGGCCGCATGCGCCGACCGTCAAACTTGGCAGTCCCGGCAAAGCACACATGATCAATATCCATATTCAGCCCCATCCCGATGGCGTCAGTCGCCACCAGAAAATCCACATCGCCGTTCTGATAAAGCTCTACCTGTTTATTGCGGGTGCGGGGGCTAAGCGATCCCATAACCACCGCCGCCCCGCCCTTTTGCCGGCGCAGCATCTCCGCATAGCCATAAACATTATGGGCAGAAAAGGTGATCAGGGCTGTGCGCCGATGCAGACGGGAAAGTTTTTTCGGATCGGTATAGATCAGTTCGGAAAAACGGGGCCGGGTGATAAATTCCACGTCCGGTACAAAACGGCGGATCAGCGGGGCGATGATTTCAGACCCCATGAACATGGTCTCCTCCGTCCCCCTTGCGCGCATCAGCCGGTCGGTAAAAACGTGGCCCCGTTCCTCATCAGCGGCCAGCTGAATCTCATCCACCGCGAGGAAAGCCACGGTTTTCTCCACGGGCATGCTTTCCACCGTACAGACCCACCAGCGCGGATGGCGGGGAATGATTTTCTCCTCCCCCGTAATCAGGGCCACGGTATTTTTACCCGCCGGATTTTGCGGTGAGGCAACAATCCGGTCATAAATCTCCCGCGCGAGCAGACGTAGCGGCAGACCGATCATGCCCGACGCATGGCCCAGCATCCGTTCCACCGCCAGATGAGTTTTCCCCGTATTGGTCGGCCCCAGGATCGCCCGCACCCGGCTTGAGCTCTGCACCGCGTGATTGGATAAGTTTTTCATACTGCCAAGATTCATGGGAAGGGGGTAGCATAAACGAGGGGAAAAGAACATCCTGTTTTCTTTCTACTAAAAAATTAGTTGACAGATGGAGTAGCCCCTTATATGGTAGTAAAAACTAAATAATTAGTAGATGATATTTTGACCCGTAAAAAACCAACCACTCTGACCGAATTTGAACAACGCATCATGACCATTTTGTGGGACAGACAAGAGGCTTCTGTGCGCGAGGTCTGTGACAGTCTTTCCCGGGAAAAGCCCGTGGCCTATACGACCATTCTGACCATGTTGAAAATTCTAAAAGACAAGGGATTTGTTGCCCATCGTAAGCAGGGCAAGGCCTTTATCTATCACCCGCTTGTAAATCAAAAGGAAGCTCGGAAATCCGCCCTGACCAAATTGATTAATCAGCTTTTCCAAGGCTCCCCGGAAATACTGGCTCAGCATTTGATCGCTGAAAACAACCTCGACCTTGCAGAGATAAAGGCCCTGCAAGACAGTCTTGGCGATACAGAGGAAAAGGCGTGATCATATGGCTAATCTGACGGACATAATGATCTCTCTCGCCATGCAACAACTCTGGCAGGCCACAGCCCTTGCCGTCATGCTTTTCTTGACCCTCAAGGCCATGCCGCGCCTGAGCTATGAAATACGTTCATGGCTGTGGCTCGCCGCTTTTATGCTGGCGGTCTTTATGCCCTTGGCCATATTCCTGCCCGGGGGCAGTGGTGCGGGGGAAATACAGGGCTTTCTGTTTGAAAATATTGCCCCCAGCGGTAATGAACAGATCACCCCCAACAGTCCGATAAATTTTTATTTTTGGGGCGCGACCTTATGGATGATAGGGACAGTCTTTCAACTGACGCGGCTTTGTCGTTCCGTACTTCATACCCGCCGGATCATTAATGATGCCAGAATATTGCCGGATGGATTTCTTGCCCCTGTTGATGGCGGTGATTATCCGGTCTATTGTTCAGATCAGATTTCAGGGCCATTGGTTACGGGCGTCTTTCGGCAAATCATTCTGCTGCCCCCCACCATGACAGGTCGCTTGTCCCCGGATGTTCTAAGACAAATTCTATATCATGAATATGCTCATATTCAACGCCATGATATTCGCATTATATTTGTCCAGAAAATCCTCTCCGCCCTCTATTGGTGGAACCCTGTGCTTTACCTGATAGGCTATCAGATCAACCAGAGCCGGGAAATGGCTTGTGATGAACGGGCGGTATTGCAAAGCCGCAATATTCAGAATTACACCCGTTCCCTCCTGTCCGGCGCAGAGCATATTCTTATCACCGAACAATCCCCCCTGATGGTTGGAATTTTCCATAACCGGAAAGGCCTGACCCAACGCATTGAAAGGTTAAAAAACATGAATATCAAAATGATAAAACACAATAAAACCGCCAGCCTGTTCTGGTGCCTGTCATTGATCGGCCTGACATTGGCCACGGTTTATACGCTCACCCCGCGTCTGGCAACGGCAAGTCAGGATGTTCTGGCCAGTGAAGCGGATAGAAACCTGCTCCCCATATCCCAAACCCCGCCTGTTTATCCCCAACAAGCGCAGGAACTAAAACTGGAAGGCTATGTCATCGTTATGTTCGACATAATGGCGGACGGCACCACGGCCAATGTTACCATCAGGGAGTCCTCAAACAAGATTTTCAATGAGCCATCAATCATCACCGCCAAGAGCCTGACCTATGAACCCCGGCAAAACAAGAGGGTAATAAAAAATATTCCCTATAAAATAGTCTATACATTAGGCAACGCAAAAGCCCTGTAAAAACACCCCCACTTAAGTCGTCATTCCGATGAAAACAGACATCCAGTTTTCTGAGGCTGGATTCCTGCCTGCGCAGGAATGACGAGGGGGGATTAAATGAAGTGTTTTGGCTTGCTTACAGCAAAATTACTAATTTAACGTTTTTTCCACGTACTCAACACATTGAGCAACTGAGATATCAAAAACACCCGCTTTGCCAGTATTAAATTCCTTTTTCCATATGCCATACCCTTCTTGATACTCCGGCAACTTATCTGTTTTGCCGATTAGTTTTATTAAACTAGTACGAAACGATTTTTCATTTATAGGTAAATGCGAAATACTTTCTGCAAATTTCTCCCCAGATACAAACTTGTGAATATTAACGTCTTCAATACTAATATGGATAATGGCACCTTCCTTCATATTATCAATTTTTACTATCGTTAGGGTGGACCCTTGATCTTTATCACGTGTTTCATACATCCATACTTGTCCAACTTCAAAGCCCTTAGCTGCAACTAATGAAAAAGAACCCACTGTACAAGAAATAATGTCCACAAATAACTTAGTTAATTTCATGTCAGATCTCGCTTACATACACTTTTTGTTTTGACTATCTTAAACTAAACCCGCGTTTCCAGCTCCAACCTCAACTTATCCACCACGTCGTAAATCAACGTCAGTTCCTGAATGGTTTTTTCTATGCGCGAAATGTCGGTCAGGTCTGAGAAGGCGCTACCGCCTTCGAAACTGTCTTCACCTTTTTTGATGGCCAGCAACAGGCGGCCATGGTCGAAGGCCAGTTGCAGATTGCCATGACCCACCGCCGCCGTTAAATCGCGGATGCGTTCCATAAAGCCCGGGGTCAAAAGGTAGCGGCTTTCCACCTGATCGGTGCCGTAGACCTCGAATATTTTTTCAAATTCCGGGTCCTCCAGCTTGATCCGCTCGCCGATCTTGCCGAATTTGGCAAAGAAATTGCCGAACTTGCTATAGTCCTTGGTGATGATGGTGGTGCCGGTGAAATTCTTGTGAAAGTCAAATTCACAGAGCAGTCCGCGAAAGACCGTGGTTCGCCGGGTTCGGCCCTTGCTGTCGCGGCTTTTGCGGATCAGCTTGGCCTCAAACAGGTTGAAATCAACCCCCTTCACATAGCCAATGATCTGATCCTCCAGCTTGCGTTCATGGTGGGACGGAATCAGGTCAAGCTCCCCTAGCCGGGTCAGGGACACGGCGCGCGGTTTAAGGTGGTACTCCAGTCCCAGAAAACGGCACAGGCTGGTCATGGTCCGCACCTTTGCCGCCTCCTGCAAGGCGGCGAGGGGACGATAGGCGAAATAGCCCAGCCCCAAAACCGCAATCCCCACTAGGACCAGAACTTGCGGCTCCGCAGAGGTCATATTCAGGATAATAAGCGCGGCAATGATCCCCGCCA
>DRKK01000187.1 GCA_011051815.1 Sphingomonadales bacterium
ACCTTTAAAGAAACTATTGAAAATAATTTCGATGCGCGATTGAACGGCCTTTTGGAGAATCTGATCGGGGTTAGCGACAGCATTTCCGAGGGCGAGATTACCTTTTATCGGACATTGACCGATTCACGTTTTGAACAACCCTATTCCGGTTGGTACTGGCAAATTTCGGCGGAGGATGAGGAAACGATCCGGTCGCGGTCGCTTTGGGATCAAAAGCTGGACCCGGACCTTGACACCCCGGCGTCACAGACCCGCTATTCCCGCGCCATCGGACCGGAGGATCAGAAATTGCGCCGGGTAGAACGGGATATTACCTTGCCGGGGGATGATAAAACCGTTTACCGTTTTATTGTCGCCATTGATCGCTCGGAGATTGATGAGCAGCTCGATAGATTTGATAATATCCTGATTTATTCACTGGGGGCTTTGGGAATTGGTCTGATTGCGGCTTCATTATTACAGGTTTTTCTGGGGTTGAAACCCCTGCGTAATATCCGGCTGTCCTTGCTGCGTATCCGCACCGGGGAGGATGCCCATCTGCCCGATGATTTTCCCATGGAGATTCAACCGCTGGCCGATGAGATGAACGCTCTTCTGGACCATAATAATCAGATAGTGGAACGCTCCCGCACACAGGTGGGAAATCTGGCCCATGCCTTAAAGACACCGCTGGCGGTTTTGATGAACGAATCAGAACGTCATCCCGGACAATTATCTGAGGTGGTCAGTAAACAGGCCAATATCATGCGCCGTCAGGTGGATCATTATCTGCGCCGGGCGCGGGTTGCCGCCAGCACCAAGGTTATCACCAGCCGTACAGAAGTTTGGACTGTCTTGAATGATATGTGCCGGGTTATGGCCAAAATCCATCGGGACAAGCAACTTACCATGCTGCCCACGGGCGGCGATGATCAATCGCGCCTGTATTTTCGCGGCGAGCGGCAGGACCTTGAGGAGATGGTTGGCAATTTGATTGAGAATGCGGCCAAATGGGCGGACAGCAAGGTGATTGCCTCCTGTCAGCGCAAGGGGGATCATATCTTAATTCAGGTGATTGATGACGGGCCGGGCATAGACAGGCAAGTCCGGGAAGCCGTTTTCATTCGCGGGGAACGCCTTGATGAAAATACGCCGGGGACGGGTCTTGGCCTGTCTATTGTTAAGGATCTGGCGGGGCTTTATGGCGGGGAGATAACCCTGACGGATAATGAGCCTCATGGGCTTCATGTGCGCTTGATTCTGCCGGCGGCGGTAACAAATTCTTAAAATCGCATTGCTGAACTTCCTGTTCATGGTTGGTTAAGGATGGCTAAGCTATTCTATCTTCATAACAAGAGAACAGGTTGTGAAATGAAAAAAACGAAAACAGCAAAAATAGCCCTTATATTGGCAGGCGTATTAACGATCTCCGCATGTGAGCCGGGATCAAAAGAAGGTTTCGGTACCCTGCTCGGTGCCATTGGCGGGGCCGCTATCGGATCCGCCCTTGGGGATAATGGAGACGGAACGACTCAGTTTTTTGCCGTTGCCGCCGGAACCATTGCCGGGGCCGCTATTGGCAGCAGCATAGGTCGCTCACTGGATGAGGCTGACCGCATTGCCATGGAACGTAACCGGCAGATTGCGCTGGAAACCTATCCCTCCGGACAGACCGCCACATGGTATAACCCTGATACGGGCAATTCCGGTAGCTATCAGCCACAGCCCGCCTATCAGGATAAGACCGGGGCCTATTGCCGGGAATATCAACAGACAATCACCGTTGGCGGTAAAACAGAAGACGCCTATGGTAAAGCTTGCCGTCAGCCTGATGGTACATGGAAGATTGTATCGTAATGTAATTCACAGTTTTAAGCGGTTCCGGTTTAATATTGAACATTTCCCTCCCCACATTTGTGCTTGATGTATCCGGGACCGCTTAAATACCCTTCAAATTCCCCGAACTGGATTCTCCGGCTCACTGTCCACTTCCCTTAATGGCTTGCTTCCGTTACAGTCAGTGTTATTCACCAACACTTAACTTATAAGGGGATTAAAAATGGATACATTCAGTATATTTGTCATCGCTGTGGTTTTGGTCATGGTTATCATCCTGTTCATGGGTGCCTTAACCGTGCGGCAGGGCTATACCTATACCATCCAGCGTTTGGGGCGTTATACCAAGACCCTCCAACCCGGATTTCACATCATCATACCCTTCATTGATCGTGTGGGATCAAAGGTCAGTATGATGGAACGGGTGCTTGATATTCCCTCTCAGGAGGTGATCACCAAGGATAACGCCATGGTGCGCGCCGACGGCGTGGTGTTCTTTCAGGTATTGGACGCGGCCAAGGCCACTTATGAGGTCAATGATATGATTCTCGCGATCCTCAACCTGACCATGACCAACCTGCGGACGGTGATGGGGTCCATGGATCTGGACGCGCTTTTGTCACAACGCGACAGCATCAATGGCCGTCTTCTGGATGTGGTCGATGGTGCGACCCAGCCCTGGGGTATTAAGATCACCCGTATTGAGATCAAGGATATTGAACCACCGCGCGATATTGTCGATGCCATGGCCCGTCAGATGAAGGCCGAGCGTGAAAAACGGGCCAATATTCTGGATGCGGAAGGTTTCCGTCAGGCGGAAATCCTGCGCGCTGAAGGTGAAAAACAGGGGGCTATTCTGGAAGCCGAAGGCCGTCGTGAGGCCGCTTTCCGGGATGCGGAGGCCCGCGAGCGGGAAGCACAGGCCGAAGCCAAAGCAACCACTATGGTTTCTGATGCCATTGCCAATGGTGACTCGCAGGCGATCAATTACTTTATTGCCCAGAAATATGTGGAAACGCTGGGGCAGTTCGCTAATTCCCCTAACGAAAAACTTGTCTTTATGCCCTTAGAGGCCAGCGGCGTGATTGGCGCACTAGGCGGCATGACCGATATGTTGAAAAATATCAGCAAGGACATCAAGCCCGTATCCGGTTCTGTCCCACGGTCCGGTTCTTGAACCCCGTCCACGCAACTGATGTAAGGAGTCGAAAATGGAATTCATGAATGATGTTACCTTGAACCACTGGACATGGTTTGTGATTGCACTGGTTCTTCTGGGGCTGGAGATGACGGCCCCGGGGGTGGTCTTTCTCTGGATGGCCATCGCCAGTGCCATTGTCGGGGCAGTGGTCTTTATCTTGCCCGACCTTGGCTGGGAATATCAGTTTATAATATTCTCTGTATTGAGTATTATCAGTGTTCTTGTGGGGCGTAATTTTCTGAAAAGAAACCCGATCGCTACCGAGGATAATACCCTTAACCAGCGAGGTCAGCAATATGTCGGACAGGTTTACAAGCTGATCCGGGATATGGAAAACGGCAAGAGCAAGGTCCGTATCGGGGACAGCAATTGGAGCGTAGAAGGTGATTTTGAGGCCGGCGAAGGTGACAAAGTAAAAGTCATTGGTGTTGATGTGACAGTTTTGAAAGTGGAGAAACTTTAATCATCTGTCATCATGGCCAGACCTTCGGTCAGATAATCGGGCAGTAACGGCGTCCGCAGAAGATATTCTGCGGTATGATCGTTACTGGCCTCTCTGGCATCGGCAACCGCACTGTCCCATTCGGATTTGCCATAGGTTCCCCGGCCTAGCCACAGCAGGGCAACAAGTTCACTGCGTTCCTCAATATTCATGCTGTCGATGGTGGACTTGAACTCCTGATAGGCAGAATCGCTGGCAAAATATTCACTACCTGAATTTTCTGCCTGTGCGGCGAGGGTCAATTCTGAATAATGTTGAGGTTCACTGTCTTCGGCCAATTCCTCCCCAATGATGGCGGGGGCGGCTTCACCCACTTCCCGGGCCATGGAAATTACAAATTCCACCTTATCCTGACTTAAAGCATTCATTTTCAGTCTCCGAACTTTATCAGTCTACCACTGTTTTCAGGGTGCGCCAAGGGATGAATGACGGCCTTGATTTAGGTCAGGAAAATAAATGATAATATCCTCTGGTTTCCAGGGGGCGTATTTTGTCATAACGGTCTTGAAATTGTCACTGTCCAGAAATTGCTGTAACCATCTTTGCAGGTGGGGGTAGGGGGCGGCAAAGAACCAGTCCCCATCCACATGAGCGAATTGACGAATGAAAGGGGAAATAGCAATATCCGCAATAGTTTGACTGTTGCCCAATAGGTAAGGCGAATGCTGTAATATTTGATCCAGCTTCTTTAGAAAGGCCTCACCCTGTGCGCGGTAATATTCCGGCGGATGGTCCGGGAAGCGGGCAGAATATTTATAGCGGTCCAGGGCGGATTTGAATGACCCGTCATTTTCCATAACCAATTCATCTGAACGGCTAATAGTGCTTTTCCAGTCTGCCGGATCATTCTGAGTGATGGCCCATTTGATAATATCATAACTTTCGTCAATGACCTGCCCGCTGGTGAGTTGTAATACGGGCACCGTTGCCTTGGGCGACAGGGCGATCATCTCCTGTGGCTTGTTGCGTAAAGTAACCTCACGCAGTTCGCAGGTAATTTTGGCGTATAATAGCCCCAATCGTGCCCGCATGGCATAGGGGCAACGTCGAAAGCTGTATAATATGGGTCGTTGGTTGGTCATTCTGTTACGTCACTGGAAACT
>DRKK01000188.1 GCA_011051815.1 Sphingomonadales bacterium
ATGACCTGATCCTGTAGCTGAACACCCATACGGTTTTTCTGATTTTTCTGATTACGATATAGATTAAGGCTTGATTTCAAATCCCTATCAACGGCAAATAACCTGGTATTGGTCCTTATCCTACCGTATCTTTCCGATGTGAAATCATAAGACACAAGCAATTTATTATTATTAGCCCAGACAAACCATCTTAACGACACCCGCTCCGGCGACGACATACTGCGTGCCGTGCCTTTCAAACGCTCATTAACAATTAAAACTTTTTCCCCTTTATAACGGCTGATATAGGCATAGGCGGTTCCATCCGGGGAAAGGCGTACATTTGATATCTGTGGCAGGTCTGCAAAAGCCTCAACTGGTAATTTTTCTGCTAAGGATTTGCTCTGCGCTGCGATATTGAACGTTAAAATTACAAGAGCGTAAGCTGCTATCCATAATGTTTTGTCCCAAAGAAACTTTCTCACCTTCATTCCCCTTATATTTTTTATATAAAAATAAATCAAATATGTACCATTTTCAAATATGGCTTATTTTATTGTAAATAACATTTAAAACAATAGGATAGATTAAAGTGCACAGCAATCCCCCATGGCATTTTTATAATTTTATCTTCCAATAAACAGAATGGATCGCAAAATTATACCAGAGTACTTCCCCCATTTTCATCTCGCTATTTAGCCAATGACTTCCCGGCGGAGCCCAGGTCGGCGATGGCCTCATCCAGACGGGTGATAAAGCCCTGTTCCCCGGCACGGAGCCATTTGCGCGGGTCATATTGCTTTTTATAGGGAGTGCCGTCTTCCGGGTCGATCTGATGTGTAAAGGCCTTGGCATTACCCATGACATATTTGCCCACCGCCTCCGCAAAGGCAAACTGGGTATCCGTGTCAATATTCATTTTGAACACGCCGTAAGTCAGGGCCTCGGCAATCTTGGCTTTTTCAGACCCCGAGCCGCCGTGGAAAACCAGATTGAGGGGATTTTTCGCCGTATTGTGACGGTCAGTGACCAAATTCTGACTGTTCAGGAGAATTTCCGGGCGCAATTGCACATTGCCCGGCTTATAGACACCGTGAACATTGCCGAAAGACGCCGCCACGGAAAAATGCCCGATGGGAGACAGCAACTCATAAGCCTTTAACACATCCTCCGGCTGGGTATAGAGGTGGGAATTGTCGGCGTCCGCATCAACCTCATGGCCGACACCATCTTCCTCGCCGCCAGTAATACCCAGCTCAATCTCAAGGCTCATATCTAACGCGGCCATGCGCCGCAATACCCGCGCACATTCATTCAGGTTATCGTCAATAGCCTCTTCGGACAGGTCCAGCATATGAGAAGTATAAAGCGGGCGGCCCTTTTCAGCATAATAGGTTTCTGAATGATCAATCAGCGCATCCACCCACGGCACCAGCTTGCGATTGGCGTGGTCCGTATGCAACACCACACAGATGCCGTAATGTTCCGCCAGAAGATGCACATGATGAGCCGCCGATACCGCGCCCAGAACCTTGGCCTGAAAAGCATCCGCCATGCCCTGCCCGGCATAGAATTGCGCGCCGCCATTGGAAAACTGGATAATCACGTCGCTGTTGTTGCGCGCCGCCGCCTCCATCACCGCATTGACACTGTCCGTGCCCACGCAATTCACCGCCGCCAGCGCATAGCCGCCATCCTTACAAGCATTGACAAGTTGGGTATAGTCTTCGCCGCTCACGACGCCGGGTTTTAGAGCCATTAGATCAGTCCTTATATTATATAGAATTTATTGTTTTGATTATATAATCTGCTTTCTCTATCGCAAGAGAAAAGCACCACATTACAATAGGTTTCTTAATTGCCTTTCTTTCTAGGTCCGATAAATTACTATTCTGTGAAAGTTTTAATTTCTACCTTTTTATAATGGCTTACTATCTTGCCAATCATATCCGGTCATACTATCCTCCATTATCAACATACATTTAAGTATTGAGAAAACTATGTCAGAACAGAAAAAGCCAGAAAACGTCACAAAATCCATCAAAATCAAAGAACCTCCTGTTCTTTTTAAAGAAACACAAACTTTAATAAAACAACTGGAGAAGAAATTTAATGCCCCGGTTTTCTGTTACTGGAATAACTCACGGGGTGGCGTTTGTTCCAATGACGTGATTGCATTATTTGATGCCCTAGAACAAATCGAACATCAGAAAACTATTTATATTTTCATTAAATCTGATGGTGGAAATGGCGAAGCGTCATTGCGTTTTGTAAATTTATTGCGACAACATTGTGACGAATTAATCGCCTTGATACCATTGGAATGTTCCTCAGCCGCAACGATGATCGCACTTGGCGCAAATGAGATTCAAATGGGACCTATGGCTTTCCTCTCAGCTATTGATACATCCCTAACCCATGACCTGTCCCCTATTGACAGGGATAATGACCGAGTATCCGTAAGTTTGGACGAGTTAAATCGAGTCGTAAAACTTTGGCAAAATGAAAATAAGGAAAACAGCAATCCTTATCAACATCTGTTTCAACATGTACATCCTCTTGTGATTGGTGCTGTGGACCGCGCTGAATCCCTATCAAAAATGCTCTGCGAGGAGATACTTTCCTTCCATATGCATGATACGGAAAAGATTAGTTATATTTCTGATACGCTAAATTCCAAATATCCTGCACATGGCTATCCAATATTATTAAACGAAGCAAAAAAAATTGGCCTGAATGTAAAATCTATGGATCATCAAGCCCACCAAATTCTTTTAGACCTAAACAACTTTTATAGCGAAATGGGACAAAAGGCCACGACAGATTTTAACGAAATCAAGGCCCATGGAAATGAAATTCTAAATATCCTGGAAACAACAAATAAACAACTTTACTACCAACAGGACAAAGACTGGTTCTATCGTTCTGAAGAACGCCGCTGGATAACGATGAATGATAACAGTTCATGGCGTAAAAATGAATCCATTGATGGTCAAATAAAGTCATCTATCTTACATATTGCATAAAACCATAAAAAAACGGCCCCGCGACATATGCGCAAGGGCCGTTTTAGAATTTATCTGCCAAAAAGGGTCAGGCGGCTTCGGTTTCGTCAGTTTCAACTTCCTGAACCGGACCACTATCCTGGCCTTTGGCATCCTCATCCCGGTCAACCAGTTCGATCACCGCAACCGGTGCCGCATCACCATGACGGAAACCAGCTTTCAGAACACGGGTATATCCCCCGTTACGTTCTTTATAGCGTTCAGCCAAGGTATCAAACAGCTTTTGCACAATTTCCTTGTCCGATGCGGGCAGCTTTGAGGCGGCCTGACGACGGGCATGGAGGGACCCACGCTTGCCAAGGGTAATCAGACGCTCCACAATCGGACGCAGTTCTTTTGCCTTTGGCAGGGTTGTTACGATCTGTTCGTGTTTCAAAAGGGCGCTTGCCATATTGGCAAACATCGCTTTACGATGTGAACTTGTTTTATTCAGCTTACGCCCAGCTCTGCGATGGCGCATATCTCTTACTCCTTGAGGGGGTATCCATCCATCGGACCCGACCCATTAAAAATCCAAAAATTAGAATTCCTGTTCCATTTTCTTGACAAGTTCGTCAATATTTTCTGGCGGCCATCCCGGATTATCCATTCCAAGACGCAGCCCCATGGTGGACAGCACTTCCTTGATCTCATTCAATGATTTACGGCCAAAGTTCGGTGTGCGGAGCATTTCTGCTTCAGTCTTGCGTACAAGATCACCGATATAGACGATATTATCATTTTTCAGGCAGTTAGCGGAACGTACGGACAGTTCCAGCTCGTCAACCCGCCGCAGCAGGTTACGGTTAAAGTCAGGCTCGTCTGATTCTTTTTCCGTCGCCGTATCTTCAGGCTCGTCAAAGTTGATGAATGTCTGAAGCTGGTCCTGCAAAATGCGGGCGGAAAAGGCCAGCGCATCTTCCGGCGTGATCGTACCATCGGTTTCAATGGTCATGATCAGCTTGTCATAGTCCAGAATCTGCCCTTCACGGGTATTTTCCACGCGGTAGCTTACCTTGCTGACCGGGCTGAACAGACTATCGATGGGAATCAGGCCAATCGGCGCATCATCCGGACGGTTATTGACCGCCGCCACATAGCCCTTACCGGTTTCAACGGTAAGTTCCATACGAAGCTCGGCCCCGTCATCCAGCGTACAGAGAACAAAGTCCGGGTTGTGAATAGTCACATCCGCCACTTCGCTGATCTGACCGGCAGTTACTTCGCCGGGGCCGGTTGCCTGAAGGGTCAGACGTTTTTTGTCTGTACCTTCCATTTCAACGGCGATTTTCTTGATGTTAAGTACAACATCCGTCACATCTTCCCGAACACCCGGGATAGACGAAAATTCATGTAACACATTGTCGATATGGATAGACGTTACCGCCGCACCTTGAAGCGAAGACAATAATACCCGGCGCAATGAATTGCCCAAGGTCATGCCATAGCCGCGTTCCAGCGGCTCCGCAACGATGGTTACTTTTCTGCGCTCATCCCCAACTTGTTTAATGTCAAGGGTGGACGGCTTAATCAGTTCTTGCCAATTCTTCTGGATCACGGTTTAAATCCTTGTCAGTTTTTGTTCCAAATACCCTGAATTATACTCTGCGACGTTTCGGCGGACGGCACCCGTTATGGGGAATCGGGGTTACATCACGGATCGTGGTGATGGTAAAGCCAATTGCCTGTAAAGCCCGAAGTGCGGATTCGCGGCCTGAACCGGGTCCCTTCACTTCAACCTCAAGGGTTTTCATGCCATGCTCCTGAGCTTTTTTACCCGCATCTTCCGCCGCCATCTGCGCCGCATATGGTGTGGATTTACGAGAACCTTTAAAGCCCATCACACCAGCGGTTGACCAGGCAATTGCATTGCCCTGAGCATCCGTAATGGTGATAATAGTGTTATTGAACGTTGAATTCACATGGGCAACGCCATTGGTGATATTCTTGCGTTCTCTGCGTTTTACGCGTTTTTCTTCAGCCATTTATCGATACCTTATTTCTTCTTGCCGGCGATCGCAACGGCCTTACCCTTACGGGTGCGGGCGTTGGTGCTGGTGCGTTGACCACGAACGGGAAGTTTTTTACGATGACGTATGCCACGGTATGCCCCGAGGTCCATCAAACGCTTGATATTCATCGCTGTATCACGGCGCAGGTCACCCTCCACCATACAATCACTATCGATTGTCTCGCGGATCCTGATAACCTCTGCATCACTCAGCTGGTTCACCCGAACTTCGGGCTTGATGCCAACCTTCTCACAAATTTGTTTTGCTATTGCCGGACCAATCCCATGGATATAAGTCAATGCAATTACCACCCTCTTTCCGGTGGGTATATTCACGCCAGAAATACGTGCCACGATCGTTTCTCCCGATCTAAAAAATCATAAAACAGCAATCCCCACGGTTACCCGTGAAGTTGCGCGATTATATGTATTAAAAACCCGCAGTCAACCTTAGAGACAAAACTTTTACCAAGTTTATCCCGATAGAGACTACAGCTTGTTCAATACGTCATTTATCTGAACGGCAACATCATCAATGTCAGCCATTCCGTCAACAGTTCTAAGCACCCCTTGCTTGCTGTAAAAAGGCAGCAAAGGTGCCGTTTGTGTGTGATAAGTCGCCAGTCTGGAAACAACCGTTTCACGGTTATCGTCAGCCCGACGTGTGAAATTCGTAGAACCACAGCTGTCACACACGCCAGCCTTTTGTGGTTTGAGGTTAGTATCATGGTAACCCTGATTACATTCCGCGCAGGTATAGCGCCCGGTAATCCGGTCAACAAGAGATTCGTCATCAACCTTCATTTCGACAACCGCGTCGACTTTCAGGCCTTTTTCTTTCAACAGCGCATCCAGAGCTTCTGCCTGGGCCACGGTGCGGGGAAAACCATCGAGCAGAAAACCCTGCTTGCAATCGTCTTCCTCTATTCTGTCGGCAATGATCCCGATCACGATTTCATCAGTGACCAGCTTGCCTGCATTCATAAATTCTTTGGCTTTCTTGCCCACCTCAGTACCGGCGGCAACGGCAGCGCGCAACATATCACCCGTGGATAGTTGAACCAGACCATGTTCCGCCATGATGCGAGCGGCCTGCGTTCCTTTTCCGGCGCCGGGCGGGCCAAGCAGGATAATAATCATCTGCGCCGTCTCCCCTTGCCTCTGATTTTCTGTTTTTTCAACAAACCTTCATATTGATGGGCCATCAGGTGACTGTGAATCTGGGCCACCGTATCCATGGTTACGCTGACCACGATCAAAAGTGATGTGCCGCCAAAGTAAAAAGGAATGGCATATTTCGCCCGCAGGACTTCCGGCAATAGACAGACGAGGGTCAGGTAAATCGCCCCGACGACCGTCAGCCGTGTCAGAACATAATCCAGATAATTAGCCGTATTCTTGCCCGGACGAATACCGGGAATGAAGCCGCCGTATTTTTTCAGATTATCCGCTGTTTCTTCCGGGTTGAACTGAATAGCCGTATAGAAGAAGGCGAAAAAGATAATACCCGCCGCATAAAAAGCCATGTAAAGAGGCTGTCCGGGGCCAAGCAGGGTTGTCACGGTGGTCATCCATTCCGGGCCACCATCCGCGGCAAAACCGGCAACAGTCATGGGCATCAACAGCAGGGATGAGGCAAAGATCGGTGGAATAACGCCCGCGGTGTTTAATTTCATCGGCATATGGGACTGTTCACCCTTTGACGCGCCAGTGGCGGTCTGCCGCTTTGGATATTGGATCAACAGGCG
>DRKK01000189.1 GCA_011051815.1 Sphingomonadales bacterium
CACCCCCAAAGGTGATGGCCCCTTTCCGGTTCATATATTTATTCACGGCGGCTATTGGCAAGAGCTTTCTAAAGAAGAGAGCTGCTTTGCGGCCCCCAACTTTCTTGACCATGATATTATTTTTATCGCCCTTGATTATACATTGGCACCAGACGCCAGCCTGAGCCAAATTGTCGATCAAGTCAGGCAGGGTGTGCGGTGGATAGTGGACCATATTGATGCCTATGGCGGTGACAAGGATAATATCACCCTGTCCGGCAGTTCCGCCGGGGCGCATCTGGTGGCTGAAATATTAAGGGGTGATGAGGGACTCTGCCCCGTCAAAGGAGCCTGTATGGTCAGCGGCATTTATGATCTGCGGCCTCTTGTCCTGACATATGTGAATGACCTGCTGGGCCTGAGTATGGCAGAGGCCATTGGGGCCAGCCCCATGTTTCATATTCCCGAAGCCGCCTGCCCGGTGATATTCAGTTACGGCAGTAATGAAACCGATGAATTTAAGCGCCAAACGGAAATCTATAAAGCCGCATGGCAAAAGGCCGGACATAAGGCCAGCTTTATTCCCATGCCGGGCTTTAATCATTTTGATATTATTCTGGAACTGAATAACAGGAACAGCCCCCTGTTCAGGGCTATTCTTGATCAGATTACGCCTTAGCCGCTCTGGCTTTTTCAATGATCTCTTCGGCCAGTTCATCGGCGATTCTGTTTGTGGGCCGCGCTTCTGAAACAGAACGGTCAAATATCACCGTCAGCGTTTCATATATGCGGTCAACCTTGGCTTTGACCCAATCCACATCATAGGCCCCGCGGGTTTCCGCCGCCACATTGATGATGCCGCCCGCATTAATCACATAATCCGGCGCATAAAGGATGCCGCGATCCATCAAGGCCTGACCATGATCGTCCCGGGCCAGCTGATTATTGGCCGCCCCGGCAATGATTTTTGCCTTGATATGATCTATGCTGTCATCATTGATAACAGCCCCCAAAGCACAGGGAGAGAATATATCCACATCGGCGGAAATAATAGCATCGCGGTCCATAATTTCAGCGCCAAATTCTTGCGCAACGCGGTCTAGCGCATCCTGATTTATGTCAGACACCAATAATTTGGCCCCGCCTTCATGCAGATGCTTACACAGGTGATAGCCCACATGGCCAACGCCCTGCACAGCCACGCTTAAGCCTTCTACATTATCCTGCCCGAATTTATGCTTCACCGCTGCCTTGATGCCCAGATAAACACCGGTTGCTGTATAGGGGGACGGATCCCCGCTGGCATGGGCGCCTTTTGTCAGTCCGGCCACATATCTGGTTTCCTCGGCGGCAATTTCCATATCCTCCACAGAGATTCCCACATCCTCGGCAGAGATATATTTACCGCCAAGGCTATCAATCATCCGGCCCAAAGCCCGGAACAGAGCTTCGGATTTATCAGTTCTGGAATTGCCAATGATCACTGCTTTACCCCCGCCCAGCTTAAGTCCGGCAACGGCATTTTTATGGCTCATGCCCCGGGACAGGCGCAACACATCATTCAGGGCCTCAAGCTCACTGTCATAATTCCACATGCGGCATCCGCCGGCCGCGGGCCCAAGGGACGTATCATGAACCGCGATAAAGGCTTTCAGGCCACTTTCCTTGTCATGCAGGTAGACCAGCTGTTCATGCCCCCTGAATTGATTTGCGTCCATCATATGATCATCTCTTTTCTTAATGAATTACTGATCTAACGTGGTAGTCACCAATTCCGGATTTGTCGAGATTTATTTTTAGGCCTGTCTTTTGCGCATAACAGCACAACATAATTATTTTCTTTTTTGCAGAATATCCATAAATAACCAGCAATTAATTCCGCAATAAAATTACGGCCGGGACTTGCTTTCCGGCAACAAAGGACCATAAATATATTTCACACCCTTGAAATAATATTACAATATTAGGCTGAAATAAGTGGCTTTTTATCCTTATGGTAAAATTTTATTAGAGCGATATGCACTGAGACTCGGCTTCCCCCTCACCGCTCCGGCGCAATTTGCAGGGACCATTTTGTATCACCGGGCAGGAATGGTGTCATTTTGCCGGTGAGCCAATCCTCATGGCCCGCGCCGTAATAGGGCGACAATGGATGACCGGATTGCCCGGCAGGCATATTCATAATGCCGTCTTTCTCATGGCCAGGGCTGACCACAATCCGTTCCGACTGGCCAAAACTGTTCCCGGCAATATGGGGCATTTTACCGCGCGCCCCGTCCTGCATAGCAGGGCGCATATCCGTCAGATAAGACAAGAGCGGTACCGATTGGCTTAATGGATGACGGATCAGGGACCGATTTTCCGCCCCCCATGTATAATCCGCCAAGGCCACCTCGCCGCTAACCACAGGGGCCCATGCGGCAAGGGCGCGCTGTTCAAAGAAAGCCTGCCAGTCATCGTTAAATTCTGCCGGCAACCAGCTAACGGGCCGTTGGTCCACCAGCCGCCAAAAAGGACTATCCATTTGATGGGTCGCAATATTGTAATTGCAGGATTTGAATTTTACTGTGCAGGGCCCGGTTAGAAATGTGGTCAAGCCCCGGTAAACAGACTTGCGGTAATTCTCCACAAGGCGGAACCCTACCGAAGACTTCGCGGCCCGCCCGCCCCAGTCTTTAACCGCCGTAATGAAGGGCTGCAAGCGATCATCATTGCTGCTGTTCAGAACCAGCAAGAGCTGTTGCTGCCACCTGTCCCAGAATACGGCCCGGTTATCAAGCTGTATGGCATACAGGTCTTTTTCCACAAGTCCGGTGCCAAGGCGCATCAGGTCGTCCCGGATTTGTTTCTGACGCGCGCCAATATCTGCGCCGCCGTCGCCCACATTGGCGTAATCCGCACCAGAAGCCACCCGGCTGTTGGCGGTCCACAGACGGTCATTGGCCGGGTTAAAGACTTTGGGCCGTTCGTCAAAATTGAGCCAGCCTGTCCAGCCCAATGTGCCATCGGACCAGTCCCCGGCGCGCTCATAATTACCGGGCTTGCGTTTGGGCAATGCACCGAAATGAATCCAGCCAATATTGCCCTCAACATCCGCTAACATGGCGTTTTGAGCCGGAATACCATTGCCCGGTGCCAACCTCATGGCATCGGCCACGGTTTTTACGGTCTCCATTCGGATCAGGCCCATATTGACCGCCTGCGGCTGATGGGCGACCCATTTCAAGGCAAATAGCTTACCGTTATCGGCCTCTATCACCGGGCCCCATATGGTCTCCCGCACTTTCAGGCGAACTGGCGCCGCATCCTTTACCTTGATTTCCTCATCATAAACCACGAAGTCTTTATAGCCCTCCGGTGTCATATATTGCTGGTCAAAATCCGGGTTAATTTTCAGGTCAACCATATCAGAGGTATCAACAAAGGAATTGGTATAGCCCCAGGCCACGGACCCATTGCTGCCCACGATAATAAGCGGCGTCCCCGGCAGGGAAACACCGGAAATATCAAGGGAATCATCACTGAGTTTCAGGCGCAGCCTAAACCATGTGGCCGGGGCGCGAATACCCAGATGCATATCGTTGGACAGGATTGCCGCCCCGTTTTTGGTAATCTTGCCCGATACGGCCCAATTGTTGCTGCCCGGAACTTCTGCTTCCTCGCCCGTTATCATGGCCAATTCTGTCGGGTGATTTTTCAACACAGTGGCAGATGGAATTTCCTGTGGCGTCCAGGGCTCCGCATCAGGTTGCAAGGGCGCGTCCCATTCGGTTTTATTGGGCAACAGAAATTTAACAAGCCGGGGGTCAAGGCTATCCTCCAGATAATACCGCTGCCATTCGGTGTTTATCGTCCCTGATTGCAGGGCAAAGAACATGGAATAGATCACAAGATAGCTGTCTTCCTCTGTCCATGGCTGCGGTTCCTGCTGAAGCAGCCAATATTCGAAAGGTTTGCTATCCAGCCCTTTCAAACCATCATTAATGCCCGCCACATATTTTTTCAATAAGGCCCGGTTGCTGTCTGAAAGCTCTAAAATTGCCGTTTTAGCCCGCGCGCGAAACCGGTGCAGGCGGTTTTTCTGATCCATTTTCAGGGCCAGCGGGCCGA